>QKGU01000006.1 GCA_003250325.1 Paludibacter sp. | reverse complement strand
TTTATGAAAGAGTTGATCAAATAAGAGGAAAACAGAAAGAAATATCAAATGAAATATTACAGTACAAACAAGAAAATTTCGGGTGTAAGCTTGCAGGATGCCGTGGTGAAAGGATTGGCAGAAGACAAAGGTTTGTTTATGCCTGACAATATCAAAAGATTACCTCAGGAGTTTTTTGATACGATAGAAACTCTTTCATTTCAGGAAATAGCCTACACGGTAGCCGATGCTTTCTTTGGTGAAGATGTCGAAGCCGAAGCATTGAAAGAAATAGTTTACGATACATTGAATTTTGATGTGCCGCTGGTTCATGTCAACGATAATATTTACAGTCTCGAATTGTATCATGGACCGACACTTGCTTTCAAAGATGTAGGTGGACGTTTTATGTCACGTTTGTTGGGTTATTTCATTAAAAAGCAGGGCGAAAAAAATGTAAATGTGCTGGTGGCTACATCTGGCGATACCGGAAGCGCTGTTGCCAATGGATTTTTGGGAGTTGAAGGCATTCATGTGTATGTTTTATATCCTAAAGGGTTAGTGAGTCCAATTCAGGAATGTCAGTTTACCACGCTCGGACAAAATATAACCGCGTTGGAAGTGGATGGAACATTCGACGATTGTCAGGCTTTGGTAAAAGCTGCGTTTATGGATGAAGAACTAAACTCCAAACTAAAACTGACTTCGGCAAATTCAATCAATGTAGCTCGTTTCTTGCCACAATCTTTTTACTATTTCTATGCTTATGCACAGATGAAGTCGATTCATCCGAAGCTCACGGCAGATGAACTGGAAACTGTATTCTGCGTTCCGAGCGGTAACTTTGGTAATATTACAGCGGGATTGTTTGCCATGAGAATGGGACTTCCTGTGAAACGCTTCATTGCTGCAAATAATAGAAATGATATATTTTTACAATATCTGCAAACGAGCGAATACAAGCCACGTCCTTCTGTTTCGACTATTGCAAATGCAATGGATGTGGGTGATCCGAGTAACTTTGCACGAGTATTGGATTTGTACGAGCATTCTCATAAGGCCATTACTTCAGAAATCAGCGGAGTAAGTTATACCGACGAACAAATTGCTGAAACCTTGAAAAAATGCTATTCTGAAACAGAATATCTGCTCGATCCTCATGGTGCTGTTGGTTATCGTGCGTTGGAAGAAATGTTGCAGGAATCAGAAAATGGTATTTTCCTTGAAACAGCACATCCTGCAAAATTCCTTGAGACAGTAGAAGGAATAATCGGAGAAAAGGTTGAGATTCCTCAGAAATTGCAGGAATTTATGAAAGGGGAGAAAAAGAGTCTGCCAATGTCGAAAGAATTTGAAAGCTTTAAAAAATATCTTCTTGAACTATAGTGAATTAAAAGATTCGGAAAATTAATTTTCCGAATCTTTTAATTTTTCCTGAAATCCTTCCCAATCCATATTCCATGGATCTGTTTTTCTTCCCTGAGCAATATCACTGTGGCGAAGGGTATATTTTATTTTATAGCGGCTTTGTATATCTTTTACCAACAAGGTCAAAGCATCAATCTGTTCTTTTGATGGAGATTCGTCGAACGCTGTCATAAGCTCGATTCCTATCGAACAGGTATTTACCGCAGTTCGCCCATCCGGTAATTGACTTTTCCCGGCGTGATAAGATACATTTTTTTCGTCCACCAGTTTGTAGATTTTCCCGTCACGACCTATAACATAATGGGAGCTGACCCCATAACGGGAAAATTGTTTGATTACTAAGTCAATGTCGTATTTCTCTCCACCCGAATTGTTGAAAGTAGAATGAACGATAACCGCATCAATTGTTCTGTTTTCGGATGGACGAAAACCCAAATTTACTGTTTTATCAATGACAATAAGTTTGTCCTGACTCCAACAAAATTGACTGGAAAGTGTCGAAACTGTTAGTAGTAGAATAATGCGGAATGAAACAGCTAATTTCATGATTCCTTTTTGAAAAGTGTTTTAATTTGTTTCAAATAAAAGTCGTATACTCTAAAGGTAACCTGTTCTGGACCAAAGTAAAAACGAAAAAGTATTTCGTCTGTTTTTAGCAAAGAATTAACCATTTCCGGTGTTAGTTCTACAACAAATTTATCATCAAACCAGCTAACAGTTTTTGTGTCCGTATTGTAAGTTGTTTTTACACTTGTGCTGTCTTTTGTTGTTGTAGATGAAGTGCTTGATTCTTGTTTCGATTTTAATTCGGAAGCTTCAGTTATGCAGTTAATTTCAAATTTTTTTCCATCTAATTTTACAAAGCCTTTGTTGTCTACCTGAAAGCTTTTAGTTGAACGGGAGATTACAAAATAGATTTTTAGGTTCTCAATTGAATCTTTAATGATTCTATTATAGGTAATAGTTGCAGAACTAATATCCGATCTATACTCTTCGGGCCTCAAATATTGAGTTATAGAGTAGGTCTTGGTGTTTTTGAATTCGTCCTCAAATGTTTTTTCTGAGTTGAATAAAAGGGCGCAACCCGAAAGGAGAAGGGAAAGCAGAGGTATAATCAAGTTAATTTTTTTCATTTGATAATTGAATTAAAATTTAAGATGTGAAATTAACTTTATTTTTTGAATTTCCCAAAGTGTTAAGCAGAAAAAAGAATAAATCTACATGAATAAACCATTAAAATACATCCAAACAATATAGCGGACAAACTTGCCAAGTAGCATGGAAAGTGCTACAATCCACCAACGGCAACGGAAAAACCCAGAAGCTACAGCAATAATATCACCAATGCCCGGCAGGAAGGAGAAAAACGCAAACCAGTCGCCGTATTTATGTATTTTGTCAGCAAACTTTTCAATTTTTTCTTTTTTTATCCGGAAGTATTTCTCGATCCACTCCATTTTACCTATACGTCCCAAGTAGTAGCAGGTCATTCCGCCCAGCCAGTTTCCTACAGTGGCGATTAATACGCACGTCCATTCGTCAAATCCACCGAAAACCATAGCCGAGAAAATAACCTCAGAACTAAAAGGTACAACTGTGGCTGCCAGAAAAGAGGCAATAAAAAGCCCGAGGTAACCTAATTCGATAAGTCCGCCCATTTAGATAAATATATATTTTGAAATGACATACAGAATATTGATGGACACAAGAACGATAAAAAGTATGCCATAAAAATTATTCATCTTCAGAGTAAAAGAGTATGATACCAGAATTGCATACAAGAAGGCGATGATTGGTAAGAATAAAACGAGTTGATTCCTGAAAATGATAGATAAAATGGAAATGGCAACAATTAATAGAATGAAGAAATTCAGATTGTTGCGGGTTCGGATGGCATCGCTATTGGTAATGGAAAACATCCCGAACAATGTAATAATGAGAATAAGTGCAAAACAGCAAGTATAAATTATTCCCGGAAGCGATAAGCTTAAACTACCAAAGTCGAGACTAAAGCTCGTCGCTATCAAAGGTGTAAATCCGACTTCCTGATGCAATAAAAATAATCCGGTAAAATACAATATCCACGGAGCAATAAGTCCGAATAAAGTTGCCAAAAACGTGCGGAGCGAAAACGATTGAAGAATCATTAATCCGAACCAAAAGACAGGAATTAGAAAAATTAGCGGATTGATGATAATACTCGCTATTCCAATAAGAAGACTGCTCATAAAAGCCATTTCAGATGCTTTTCGGTCTCTATAAGTGTTTAAAGTGTAAAACACAGACAAGATGAAAAGTGTAAGGCTAATGTGAGAACCGTTAATAATGTGTGTTTCGTTCCACGAGCTTACCAATAACAGGAATATAAAAATAGGAAGAAAAGTTCTTGTTTTAATTATCGTGAATCTGTTGTTTATTTGCGCAATTAAGAATGCGTTAAGCAAAGCAAAAGCTACACTTCCAATATTTGAGAACAAAGAGTTGGGTGCAAGAAAGGTTTGCAGGTAATTGACAAATAATGAATTGTCGGCTGGTAGGTTTCCAAATCTGCCTCCAAAATAAGATGATACCCAAATAGCAAAGCAGGAAGCAACTAATATAACGGCTAATGGAATACTTGGTACAATTATATTTTTTAAGGATACTTTCATTTAATGTGTTTTGTGCAAATAATCTGTTTAGATCAGTTGTTTTTACAGTGTTTACAAAATTACACTAAAATTTCAGAAATGAACAGTAACCGTAACTCTTTTGTATTTGATTCGATGTATAAACAAAAAAAGTGCTTGTAAACTAGCATTACAAGCACTTTGATTTTATATCTTATTTTAAACCTCTTTTCTTTAAAAGAGCATCCGGTTTTGGATCTGCACCACGGAATGTGCGATACAATTTCATTGGATCATCCGAATCGCCTCGTTCCAAAACATTCTTGCGGAAAGCTGTTGCAACTACAGGATTGTAAATGTCTCCTGTTTCTTTGAATGCCTGGAAGGCATCTGCATCGAGCACTGCAGCCCATGTGTAGCTATAATATCCTGCAGAATATCCGGTGGTGAAAATGTGATTAAAGAACGTACTGCGATAACGTACAATGATTTCAGGGATCATACCCATGCGTTCGAGTGATGCTTTTTCGAATTCGTTGACGTTGAAATCAGCGGTATCTTTGATGGTATGATAATCCATATCCAGGATAGATGCTGAAAGCAATTCTGTATTAATGAAGCCCTGATTGAATGTTCCGGCCTTTTGAATTTTATCCATCAATTCCTGAGGCATTACTTCACCGGTGATGTAATGTTTTGCGTAAGTTTTCATTACTTCAGGTTCCCAGCACCAGTTTTCCATTACCTGCGATGGAAGTTCCACAAAGTCGCGAGAAACGTTTGTTCCTGATAGGCTGGGGTAAGTACATTGTGTAAGCAACCCGTGCAACGCATGTCCGAATTCGTGGAAAAGCGTTTCTACTTCATCCATGTTCAATAGCGATGGCTTGTCGGCAGTCGGTTTTGTAAAGTTTCCAACGTTACAAATAATAGGGCGATGATTTACGCCGTCTTTCTTATATTGTTCTGAAATGTTGTTCATCCATGCACCGGCACGTTTTCCGGCACGTGGAAAATAGTCGGTATATAAAATTCCGATTAACGAGTCGTCAGCATCTTTTACTTCAAACACTTCCACATCCGGGTGGTAGATTGGCATACTGTCCAGCTTGTTGAATTTCAAGCCGTAAAGTTTGGAAGCTAAATCAAACACGCCCTGACGAACGTTTTCAAGTTTGAAATATGGTTTCAACGCTTCTTCATCCAAATCATATTTTGCTTTGCGCAACTTTTCGGAATAATACCACCAATCCCACGGTTCCAGTTTTTCTCCTTTATCTTCGGCGTCCATTAGCTTTTGAAGTTCTTTAGCTTCTTCTTTTGCTTTCGCAACTGCTGGTTCCCAGACCGATTGTAAGAAATCATATACCGCTTTCGGCGTTTTAGCCATGGTATCGTCCAAGATGAAATCGGCAGAAGTTTCGAAGCCAAGAAGATGAGCTTTTTGTGTGCGCAACTTCATTATTTTGACTATGGTAGCTTTGTTGTCTTTTTCGTTGTCGTGGTTGGCACGGGTAGTGTAAGCAGTTAATAATTCCTTGCGCAATTCACGATTTTCGCTGTACTGAAGCACCGGAATAAAACTTGCTTTTTGAGTGGTGAAAACCCACTTGCCTTCTAAGTTGTTCTCTTTTGCAGTTTCGGCAGCTGCCTGACGAACGCTTTCAGGTAATCCTGCGAGTTCAGCTTCGTTTTCTACTACTTTTTTATAAGAATTTGTTTCGTCGAGTACATTTTGTCCAAAAGCTAGTTCGGCCAATCCTAATTCTTTATTTATTACGCGGAGTTTAGCTTTGTCTTCATCGTTCAGAGCCGCACCACTGCGAATGAAATCTCTGTAATATTTTTCCAGTAAACGATTTTGTTCCGGATCCAATCCAAGTGTCGCACGATTGTCATACAATGTTTTTACTCGGGCAAAAAGTTTTTCATTCAAATAAACATTGTCGTTGTGCTCAGATAGGATAGGGGAGATTTCGTTGGCTATTTTTTCCATACCTTCGTTGGTCTCCGAAGAATACAAGTTGAAAAATACCGAAGAAACTTTATTGAGCAATTCGCCACTATAGTCGAGTGCAGCGATAGTGTTTTCGAATGTTGGCGCCTCTTTATTGTCGGCAATAGCATCTATTTCAGCCTGGTGTTGTTTAATGCCTTCGGTAAAGGCGGGCATATAATGCTCGTTTTTGATCTGATCGAAAGGCGGAGCTCCGTATTTGTTTTTATACGTTTCGAGGAACGGATTGTCGTTTTTGGCGCATCCTGCGAGGAGTAATCCCATCATGATTGGTAATAAGAGTTTTTTCATCTGTCGTTTATTTTTATATAATATTTTACAAAAACAGATGCAAAGATAAGAAATTTGTGAATTATTATGCAATAAATATCAAGAAATCAATACTGTAAATTGTAATTTTGCGTTGGAGAAAGAATCTGCTTTGATAAATTATTATTGAAACATTCTCAAAACAACTGTTCTATCTTTTTTCAATTGTTCAATCAGCTCATCCACATTTGCAAATTTTTTCTCGTTCCGTATTTTGCCAACGAAATCAATAATTACAGTTTCGTTGTAAATGTCGTTGTCGAAATCAAAAATATTGACTTCCAGACTTACATGATCTCCGTTATTCAACGTAGGGCGATTGCCGATATTCATCATTCCTCTGTAAAGAGTTTTGTTCCAGTGAATTTTTACGGCATATACCCCGAGTGAAGGAATCATTTTTTCGTTGTCGATAATTTTGATATTAGCCGTAGGAAAACCAATTTTATGTCCAACTTTAAATCCGTCTACCACTTTCCCTTTTATCGAATATTCGTAAGTCAGCAATCGGTTGGCATGATCAATGTCACCACCAATCAGTGCATTACGAATTGTTGATGAACTGATATGAACATCAGTATTGGTACGGAAATAATTGGCCTCGATAACCTCCATTCCCAACGAGTTGCCATATTGTTTGTATTCGGGAAATCCATCGGCTCTGTTGTGTCCGAATCGATGATCGTGTCCAACAAGGAGTGATTTTACATTAAGTTGGTCTTTAAGTATCGTTTTCAGAAAATCATAGGCAGAAAGACCAGCCATTTCTAATGTAAAGTCGAGCACTACACAAAAATCAATTCCCGTTGTTTCCAGCTGTTGAAGCTTTTCCTCTAACGTAGTAATCAACAATGGTTGGTAATCGGAATGCAGTATTTTGCGTGGATGTTGCGAAAAGGTGACGACCATGCTCTTGCTGTTCTGGCTGGCTGCAATTGATTTTAATTCTTCAATTAAAAAACGGTGTCCGGCATGGACACCATCGAAAAAACCTACCGTGGCAACGCAGGGAGGAAGAGATGGTATATTGGATTGATAAATAATTTGCATAGAAGAAATCAAATAAACGTATCGGGATGAAGTAAAAATTCCAAATCCTCGTTTTCTTTTACATAATAAGTCTGGATGCCAAGTTTATCGGCCTGTTCAATATTTTTCAACCCGTCGTCAAGAAACAAACATTGGCTTGGCTCCACTTGTTCATCTTCCAGTAATTTTATAAAGATTTCGGCATCGGGTTTCGCCATTTTCATTTCATAAGAATAATAGGTGGCGTCAAAAAAATCAGAAACTGTTTTTCCCCGCTTTGCAAATTCAGATGCAGCACTTACATTAATGTGTAGCGGGTTCGTATTGCTAAGCATAACGATTCTGAATTTTTTCTTCAGTTCAGTGAGTATTTCCAGTTTTTTTTCTGGTATGTCACATAAAAAGGAACACCAGGCTTCATCTATCTGAGAGTCGGTAAGTGGCAAAGTGGCAGATTTTCTGATTTCCTGTCTGAATTCTTCAACTCCAATATGCCCTTTTTCAAAAGCCAGGAAAAAATCCTTTTGTCCAAAATTACTTAAATGTTTTTCAATATCCTGAATTCCTAATTGTTTGAGATTTAAAATACATCGGGGTAAATCCAGATTGATAAGTACTCCACCAAAGTCGAATATAATGGTAGAAATATTACTAAATTGTTTCATTTTTATATAAAAAAGTGAGCCAGAATTTTTGCAGAATGACAAAAATTACTACTTTTGCATTCGCTTTGCAAAGATACAAAAAAATCGGCAAAAGTGGGGCCTATAGCTCAGTTGGTTAGTAGCACCTGACTCATAATCAGGGGGTCACTGGTTCAAGCCCAGTTGGGCCCACAAAATTAGCAGACAAGCAATTACAAAATACTGTAATTGCTTGTTTTTTTTAATCACATTATTCAATCTGCTCCTTATCTGAACAATTTAAAACACTGCATGTTAATATAAACAATGTGTTGTTTCTTACTTCTCACTACTTACTACTAACTTCTTACTTTTCACTTCTAAACTAATTAAAAATATGGTTCACATAGTAGATTTTGTAAATGTTTCGCTGTCCGGACTGGAGTCATCACCCGTAGCTCAATCACTGGCGGGGTTGCGTGCCAACGAAGCGCGGTATTTTAAAAACAAGTACAATCACGATTTTGCGGTTATTCCTGCCGCCGAAAGTAAGGATAAGGTCGATTTTGTCAATAATGTTTTGCTGAAGGAACGTAATCTTGTCATTTCTTCCAAACCTTTGGAAACTTCCGAATTTGTGGTGGAAGGTATACGGTTTACCTATGTGTTTTACGAAAGCGGACTTGGCATCAACGTAATGTACACGCTCGATAATCCTAAAAAGAGAGCAGTAGGCTTTAAACTTTCCGAAGGAATGGAAGTCCCCGAAGAATTGGAACCCAAATTTAAGTTTGCCCGCCAAAAATCAAAACTCGCCGGCACCATCCGCGGTTCTTTCTTTGTGATTAAAGGGGAGTATTAAGGATAAGACCTAACAGGGTTTTATTCAAATACAGCAGCTAGTAATAAAGGTTCATCAATAAAATTAAGTCTTCCCCTGTCCAGAGTAATTGACCTTGTTTCTTTTAATTAGAGCTAAACTGTAAGACTGTAAGTTTTTCTTTAATTTTCTCGAAATTGTCAGCATGCTTTTGCAAATCTTTTCTTATTTCCCGACAGACTTCATCGTTAAATATAAATTCACCATGCTCTAAAGATATTTCACCATCTGCAGAAACGATCTCTTTTACATGAGCAAGCTTATTTCTCTTTTCAATAATTTCAGGAAAATAGTTGTCTAGTTCTTGTTGAATATCAGCTTCCTTTAAAGATTTCATCACATGTTTCATTGTCATCCATTTATGATATGTATTAAAATCTCGATGTTCAAACAAATCTATTTCTGAAACCTCTTTAAAATCAGCTGACATTTTATCTAATGAATCAATGACTCTTTTCTTTCTCTTCTCAACAAATAATGTTCTTTGATCTTCATCAATGTTCTGCGAAAATAATTTCAAAATTTCAACCATCTTGTTATCAAGCTCTGCAACTTCAGCCATAACTAATCCCCTCATATTATTTATGTCTTGGACTTTTTTGATTGTTGTATTTACAACTAGATCAAACTTTGTATCAATTTCATTTCTATCAGCAGAATAAACGCCTTCTAATCCAAGCTTGTGCATACTATCCCTTACATTTTCGACTGCACTTGAATAGAAAATAATATCAGTTAAAATAGGTTGTTCTTGAATTCCTCGGATGAATTCTATTATTTTATCTCCAGACTCTGAATTTTTGAGCGTAAAATCAACCAAAAGTAAGTCATATTCTTTGAGCCAATTTTTATTTATTTCAGCTTTTACCTCATCAATATTCTCACACTTTTTTGAAACAAGTTTAAATCCCAGTTCATCTAAGGTATCTGTAAACAATTCTTTTGTTGTTTCATACCAAGATTTATTGTCTTCAACCCATAAGATTCTATATTCTAGTCTCATTTTTTCATTGAAATTATTAGTTCAAAACCATTTTTATATTCAGGATTATAAATTATTTCACCCCCTAAATCATCTTCTATGATTCTTTTTACATGATTCAGCCCAAGTCCAGAACCTTTTGTTGTTGTTACTCCCTCTTCAAATATTAATTTCCAGTCCTTTATAGTTTCTGATAATTTTTCGCCGATATCTCTTATTTTTATCGAAAGTATTTCATCTATGTTTTCAAACTCGAATATTATTTTCCTAGCATTTTTCTTTCTCGAATTACTCAAAATATTATCTAATGCAACACATAATTCTATGGGTTGGAATTTCTTTTGAAATGAAATCCCATTATCAATAATCTCTATGTCTATTTTGTATAGTACCTGATATATATTCTTTATGTATTTTGAAATATAAGAAACAATGTCTTCTTCAGTTTCCAATGATGCTTCTAAGAAACCTGCCTTTGTTGTAAATCTTGTCAATGTGGAAATTTTCTCGTTTGCAAGACTAATGCCCTGAATAAAGTCTAACAATGTTTGTTTATCAATATTTTGATTTTTATCTAGTTTCCGTTTTAAGAGAAGTATTTTTTTAGATATATCATCTGAATAAACGCCAATTATATGATTCGAATCTCTTAAATCTTTATATTCAATTGTTTCTGAAGATTTAAATCTGGTAATTTGTTCTTTTTGTTTCAGAACTATTGATTCTGCAACAATTCTAGCAGCTTCTTCTCTTTTCCTATTTTCTTCTTCTTCCTTGGCCTTTTGCTCGGCCTTTAACTTAGCTAGTTCAGCGAGAGCTCTTTCCTTTTCTTTATTAGCAGTTTCAAGTTCTGCTTTATGCCTTCGTTCTTCCTCCTCTTTCTGTCTTCTTTCTGCCTCAATTCTTTTGAGCTCTTCCTCTTTAGCTTTTTTCTCAGCTTCTATTCTCAGTTTTTCCTCTATGTCAGCACGCTTATTAGCTTCATCCTTTTCTTGAATAAGCCTATTAAAGTTCTCTTCTGTCAGTTTTATCTGATTAAGCAATTCGATATCATTTGTTTTTTCTGCTATTTTTCCAAGATCAGATATAAATTTCGGTTGGACAATATCCAATTGTTCATTTACAAGATTTACAAGATCTTTATTATAATATATAATCTTAATATTTTCATCGGTAAGAGATTTTATCAAATTGACAAAATCTATCTTACTTCCGAGATTTTCTTTTATTTCTTCGTAGGTGTCGTTATCTTTATCATTTGCGAGTTTCTCTCTATATATTTGAGCAAAATTAACATCTAAAAAATAGTTCTTTCTAGCAAAAGCTTCACCCCATAATACACCGACAACATATCTTTCTAATCTTTTTAATGCTTTTTCAGTAAATATATCAAAAAGCATTTTTTTCCCTTTTGTTTCAACAAGACCACCATCGCGGCTAGAAACCTCTTTAAATTCTCCTAATTTATCGGTTAACAAATCGACTTTGCCAAACAAATCTCGAGTACCTAAAAAACGATTATATCCTTGCTGTTTTCTTTGATCTATTTTCCAACTATCATCTCCAACTTCACCATAAGGTTGGACTCTAAAACCATTTTTGAAAAGAAAAATATTCCCATATTTTACTGGTTCAATGTCCATTATCTTTCCAAAATTTATTTTAGCACTTCGATTAAGAAAGTATAGACCAATATCAAGATTATCGATTAGATTACTATATGGATTGTTTTCTTCAATGTGATAAATTAAACTTCCTCTATCGGTAATTTTAGTTGTAATTTTTTCATTGTCAATAATTACATTGATCTCAGTAGTTTTAATTCTAAGGACACTTAGTATACTATTAGTAATCCTTCCATTAATCTGCTGAAATGGAGTTTTTCCCAAATCATAACCAATAAACTTATTAGCAACGATTTCTATTGTAAACTCATTTTGAGTATTGGAGAATGGGTTTATTATTTTTTCAAGGGAGTGCTTTAATTCAAGAAGTCTACTTTCATTCCATGATGAGTTTAGTTTAGTTATTCTTAGAATAGTCCCGTGTGTTTTTTGATTATTATAAATCGGATTATGAAACGTTCTTTCAAAGGGAATTTGAATAGAACTAAAACTTTGTTTTGCATCTAACTCAAACTGTTCCCAATTTACTTCAATCTTGAATGTGTTTTGAGCTGATAAGTGGGTCGTAGTTAATTCGAGTACATTTCCCAATCTATCACAAGAGAAACGACCAACTCCTTTTGCTCCTGCATAATATCTCCTTGATTTTAGATTGTTCAAATGAGGGCTTCGCTTAACATTGTTATCTTCTGAGCCGTCCTTTTTAGCTGAATAAGCAACAGCAAGCCATTTTTCTTTAATGTCATTTTCCGACATTCCTTTACCATTGTCAGCTATAATTATTTCATCATCATTAAATGTTAGAGTAACATAATCAGCATAAGCATCATATGAGTTTTTTACAAGCTCATAGATGGCAATAAAATCATCGGTGATTAGATCCCTACCAATGATGTTTTTCATGCCTGTTTTTATGTCGAAAGAAATAAATTCTTTATCCATTGATGAGTTCTTTTAATTTTATGCCCGCTTGTTCCGCAAAAAGCGGTGGAATTGCATTTCCTATTTGTGAATATCTGGGAACTTCTTGTGTACGGAGTTTACCTCCAGTAGTATATTTACCACGGAATTTATACCAATCGGGGAAAGATTGGATACGAGCATATTCACGGACAGTTAATATTCGAGGCTCGCAATAATGAATATAATCGTCAGGAAGGGTTGTTATCGTTGGAGCTTTTGCTTGATGATCTAATGGGATAATCGTATGTTTTTTGATGTTGTATCTATCGCGTATTGTTTGATCAATATCTTTGTTTTTACGCGTAGAACTTTGAATTATATCGTTAAATTTTTGTTCAATGTCTGGACGATGTTTTGCAAATCGATGGCTATCGGGAATATTATTCTCAATACCTTTACGCATCATCTTTTGATATTCTGTCAAAGGTTTCGGAGAATAAATTCCTGACAGATAAGTAGGAGTATCTGGGCAAATCTCTTTTCCATTTCTACTGAGTAAGTCTGATATAGCATCATTCAAATTCGTTTCAACTGTAAGTTGTTTTGACTCCAGAAATGAATATTTATTGTCTTCAAGTTTTTTAAAGAAACTTACAACCAAATCCTGAGAAGATTTTTTTAGATCCTTGCGAACTCCAACCAATATAAAACGAGTTCTCTTTTGTGGAACTCCATATTCGCCAAAGTTCACCAATTGTCCTTTTACATAATACCCCAGTTCATCTAACTTTTGCTCAACCAACGAGGCATACACTTCTCCTTTTTCTTTGTTTTTTTTGAACTCTTGCGTAAATCCTTTTACGTTCTCGAAAAACAAAATCTTTGGCTGCACCAAACTAATAAATTCGATATATTTCAAAACTAATTGATTACGTTGGTCATCTTCTTTTCTACGACCTGCCATAGAAAATCCTTGACATGGAGGACCTCCTGCTACCAAATCAACTTTCCCACGTAGTTTCTTTAGTTGATTAGTATATGTATCAATTACATTATTGATTTCAAGAGCATCTTGTGGTAACCACTTTGGCCAATTAAAATGCTCTTTATTGGTGATAAGATTGTATTTAAGAGTTTCAAAAGCATCTTTGCTTTTTTCAATTGCAAATAAACCTTTCCAACCAGCATTGTGTAAGCCGAGAGAAAGTCCTCCACAACCTGCAAAAAGGTCAATGTATTTAGGTGTTTTCCGGGGCATATAGTGAATTTTTTGCAAATATACAACTCTATTTAAATAATTAAAAATTATTTTCAACTAAATGATAATTTAAAATAGTTACAATTGATTATCAGTTTTCTGTTTGTTATAGGCTTCTACATTCAGTATAACTTTAAATTTTATAGTGTATAACTCTCTATAAACCAAAACCGCCCAATCTGAGTTTTCAGATTGGGCGGTTTAGGTTTGTTTATTTATAGTTAACTATTGATCATTAACCATTAATCATTGCTTATTTCACTTCTTCGAAGTCAACGTCAGTTACGTCACCTTGTTGGCTACCACCCTGAGATTGTTGTTGGCCGCCGAAGTCAGCTCCCGGTTGAGCACCACCCTGTGCATTTTGAGCGTTGTACATTTCCTGACTTGCAGCCTGGAATGCAGCGTTCACTTCGTTGGTGGCGGCATCGATACCGGCCACATCCTGTGCTTTGTGAGCTTCTTTCAGTTTAGCCAAAGCAGCTTCGATAGGCCAATTTCCGACAACTGTTTTTCTGTCTGGAAAATCAGTGAGTCAGCGTGGTTCAGCTTGTCTATTTTTTCTTTTTCTTTTGCGTCAGCGTCAGCATTAGCAGCAGCTTCGTCTTTCATACGTTTGATTTCTGCATCGCTCAATCCGGATGAAGCTTCGATACGGATACTTTGTTGTTTTCCGGTAGCTTTATCTTTTGCCGAAACGTGAAGAATACCGTTCGCGTCGATATCGAAAGTTACTTCAATTTGTGGTTCACCACGACGTGCGGGCATGATTCCGTCTAAGTGGAAACGTCCTAACGATTTATTCTGACTTGCCATTGGACGTTCGCCCTGCAATACGTGAATTTCTACAGAAGGCTGATTGTCGGCAGCAGTTGTAAATGTTTCCGATTTTTTAGTTGGTATCGTAGTGTTCGATTCGATCAGTTTTGTCATTACGCTACCCATT
>QKGU01000246.1 GCA_003250325.1 Paludibacter sp. | reverse complement strand
TCAATTTGAAACTATATATAATAAATGCTCCCAGAACTTAGCTATTTTACATGTAAATAATAGCAGTTTTGGGAGTTGTTTTTAAAGAGAAGTTATAATTTAAAACTAATTTTTTGAATTTGACTAGTTTTGAGACAGCCTTTTTTTGTCTTTCCCCCGATCAAGTTTTTTGCATACGTTCCTCACGAATGGTTTGGAGTTGTTGGAACTTTTCGTCGCCAATAATGGCTTTCAATTCAGCATCCTGAGAATCTCTGAACTGTTTAATTTTTTCTCTGAAATCAGAACTTTCACGATTATTTTCCGATCTGAACTTTTTCATATCGTCTTCCTGCTTCAGATAGAGTTCGGTTACTTTTGCTTTTTGGTCGTCAGTCAGACTTAAATCTTTGGCTAGTCTCTCGGCTTTTTCCGCTGCAGTTGGAGCTTGTCTCATTTCCGTGTTTCCTCCACGTTTACCTCCTTCACGTTGATTTTGGGCACTTACAGTAACTCCCAGAGATAAAATGCTCACGAAAAATAATAATGCAATTTTTTTCATAACGCCTTTCTTTATTTGTTGTTGAATTGTTTTTAGTAACGAGACATTTGACTTTTAAAGCAACAGAAAGTTTAATGAGGTAGGAATATATTTTTAATTATTAACGTTAGTAGGGTAAAATAAAAAGAAGTCTCTGAAAATCCAATTCAGGATTCTCGGAGACTTTTAATTTTGCTAAATTCTAATTGATTAAGTAAAAGAAAATAGTTGCCTTTATAATTTTCAGAGAAAAATACTTGTAGCTTGTAACTAAATTCTTGTAGCTACTTAATTGTTTGTTGCAGGGACTTTCTTCAAAAGAACTTCGTTGATAGCTTGTTTGAAAGTTTCTTTTGGTAGTGCCCCCATTGCCATTTGAGGAGCTTCGTCCATTGGACAGAATAATAGGCTAGGGATGCTGCGGATGCCAAATGCTCCGGCAAGTTCCTGTTCTTCTTCTGTGTTTACTTTGTATATGTAGATTTGTCCGGCGTATTCTTTTGCCAAATCTTCCAATATTGGTGCAATAGTTTTACACGGTCCACACCATGAGGCGTAGAAATCGATGATACAAGGTTTGTCTCCTAAATACTTCCATTCTGATGGATTTGCTTCGTAGTTAGCTACTTTAGATAAAAATTCTGCTTTGGTTAAATGAATTGGTGTCATTGTATTTACTTCTTTAGTTGGATTATTAATTTCTGTTTTTGTTTCACTATTTTCTTTGTTATTACCTGCGCAAGCCGATAATGTTGCTACAAGTAACATGCTTGCAAAAATGATTTTTTTCATTGCTGAATATTATTAAGTTGTTAATTATGTTTTGGTAAATTATTCTGTCAGTTTTATAATGTTGTAAGAATAAAATTCATTGTTTGTTGATGTAAGAAATTTACTTTATGAACTTTCCACTTTTAATTCATTACTATAATGCGCATCCCCATATCGATGGTTCGTCGTAGTCAATTTCTGCTTCTGAATTGTTTTCTAATTCGGGATATCCCAACGTTAGCAACATGTCGGCAATTTCTTTTCGGCTGACTTCGTCGGTGTGGTTGACTGTAATTTTTCCGTCGATCTGATCAACTTCGGCTCCGAAAACGCCTTGCAAACTTCCTAAACTTTTTAAGGTCTTGTTGGTGCAAGTCATGCATTCTGTTTTTGATACATAAAATGTGCTGTACATTATTTTTCTTTTTCGGGTTTATATTCTTTTACTTCTATTGTTGGTTTTTTCGATTTTGCAGTAGGTGTTGCACAACTACCACTGGGACAGCTGATATTGAAAATTGCCTGAGCTCCCAGGATTATGCTTCCAAACAAATAAATGGTTTCTTTGGTTGATATGTAGCCGATTCCTAATGCAATAGCAAGTCCCATTCTGATAATCCGAGATAAGTCCCAACCGGAAAAATATTTTTTAATTTGTTCCATGTTTCTCTTTTTTCTTAAATAAATCGAATAGTAAGTATCCTAAAACCGCACCATAAACAACGCTGATATATGGATTTGATGTGATCGGGCAAGTTCCGCTGGCGCAGCCTACAAAATAGTAGTAAGCAAATCCGGCAATCGCCCCGACCGGAATACCGACTATTTTTAATATATGCTTTTTGATGAATTCTTTCATTTTGTTATATTTGTTGTTTTAAATGTATATATAAACATTTGTTCATGTATAAAGAGCTAAAAAACTTTTTTAAACGCAGTTGCATGTGCGTATGCAATCGATAATCTGTACAATTTGTTTGTTCTTCAACGAGTAATAGCAATTTTTTCCATCCCTGCGGCAGTTGAGAATTCCTTTTGCGCGCATATCGGTCAGATGATGCGAAAGCAACGATTGCTCGCATTGTATCTTTTCTCCGATTTGTGAAACGTTCAGTTCTTCCTGTTCGGCCAATAGTGAAATTACGCATAATCGTGTCCCGTTGGAGATCGCTTTTAGTGTGTAAGCCGCTTCGTCCATAAGTGTTATATCAGGGTTTAAGATCATAGTTGAATTAATTTTCTGCAAATATATGAACATATATTCATATATTCCAAATTATTTTGCAATATTTAACTAAATGTGTTTTAAATTTGAAATGAAGAAAAAAAAGCATAGTTTCCCTGTAATTTTAAATGCTATATTTAAAGAATAAAGTATCTTTGTAAGCTAATTTACAAATAATGAGTCATTCGGTAACCAAAATTTGCAGGGATTTTATCCCTGAATTAAATCAGGCTATAGGAGAGCAGGCAGCAGAAAGTATCTACATATTGACGGATGATAATACCCTCAAATTGTGTTTGCCACTCGTGTTGCAATCGGAAAAATTGAAAGGCAGCCACATTATAACGATAAAAAGTGGCGATGAAAATAAACATATAGATTCTGCCGTTGAAATTTGGAAGTATCTGAGCGAAAACGGAGCTACGCGCAAATCGTTGATGATTAATCTCGGAGGAGGAATGATCACTGATATTGGCGGGTTCACTGCTTCAACGTTTAAGCGTGGAATGCGCTATATTAATGTGTCGACAACGCTTTTGGGAGCTGTGGACGCTGCAACTGGAGGAAAAACTGGCGTGAATTTTCTGGGATTAAAGAATGAAATAGGAGTTTTTGCTCCGGCTGATACTGTTCTGATTTATATCGATTTTTTCCGGACGTTGGATCAACAAAATCTTCTGTCGGGATATGCTGAGATGGTGAAGCATGCGCTTATCGATACACGCGAAGAATGGGAAAAGGTGATGAAGTTCGATCTGGAAAAGATGGACTTCGACATTCTGAGAAGCCTGCTTGAAAAAAGCATTCAAATAAAAGAAAGAGTCGTAGAGCAAGATCCTTTTGAGGCCAATATACGTAAGGCGCTAAATCTGGGTCATACATTCGGCCATGCTTTCGAAAGTTTGTCGTACAAAATAAATCAACCGGCTTTGCATGGTTACGCCGTCATGTGGGGACTTTTGTGCGAATTGTATCTTTCGTATATAAAACTGGATTTCCCGAAAGAAGAATTGCTTCGGTTGAAATATCTGATAAAAGAAAGTTACGGAACTTTTGAGTTTCACTGTCAGCAGTACGAACAACTTTTTGAGTTGATGACGCATGATAAGAAAAATGATTCGAAAGAGATAAATTTCACGCTTTTGGCAGATGTCGGTGATATAAAAATCAACCAAACGGCTACAAAAGATGAAATTTTCGAATGTTTTGATTTTTTGAGAGAAGGCTGATTTCTGGAAATAAAAAATATAGAGATTATGAAAAAGACACTAATTATTGGAGCAAGCAGCAATCCCGAACGTTATGCTTACAAAGCAGCTGAAAGACTGTTGTCGCACGGGCACGAAATCGAACTGTTGGGTGTTCGTCCGGACGTAGTGTTTGGAAAAACGGTAGATGTTGAACGTAAACAATACGAAGGAATTGACACGGTAACATTGTATATTGGCCCAAAACATCAACCGGAATACTATGATTATGTGTTGTCGCTGAATCCTAAACGAGTCGT
>QKGU01000126.1 GCA_003250325.1 Paludibacter sp. | reverse complement strand
GCAGAAGGTCAAGTTTCTTTTAGCACCCAAATCATCAATCAATCATTAAACATTCGTCAATCGAAAAGGGGTGCCGAACGTCGGGTGCCGGGAACGGCCTATTTTTATCGAACCCGGAATCAAACTGAAAGCTTAGTGCAAACGAGAAGTTCCGACGATAGGAGGAAATCACCCGTTGAACTTAGCTTTCAGGAAGATAACGGAGTGAAGATAAAAATCACAGCCTTGAAAAGCACGTTTAAGTGAAGGCAGAATCAAGCTTGCTTGGATTCTGCTGAACGAAGTGCTTTCTGTAATTTTTTTGCTTCGTTTTTTGGTTCAAGCCAAAAAATGAAGTGGGGCTCGGGGCAACGCCCCGCCAATAAAGCTGGGCAAAAGTTTTTTTAACGCCACCGAAAACCTTTACCGCAGAGGACGCTAAGAAGAACGCGGAGGACGGGAAGATTTTTAACGCGAGGCCACCGGGTGCCGCGATTTTAAATCGCGGATTATTAATTGTTTTATAAACCCAGCGGGTTTGAATGTTTGTAGAAAATATTTAAAAGCAAAGACATGCGACCCCGGCGGGGTCGAACCCATGCCCACGTCCATCTTTCTATAAACATTCGATGCCTCTGGCATCTTACAATATTTACTAAATGCCTATTTCAATTGTTTTAATCGTTGTTTTTTACCCCTTTCAGGGATTCTAACCCTGACAGGGGGCGCCATCCGCCACGACAACGCGCATTCGCTGTGCCGCCCATGTCATCAATCATCATTCAAAAGATTCTAACCTTCTGATCTTCCAAGGCACCGCAATTTTCTAACGCAGATTTCAGCTAAAGCTAAATAGGAAAAAAGACCATTTATACGTATGAAACAGCAAAAGAAAAAAACGAAAAAAGTTCAACGAAAAATTGCCTGCTACTTACCAATATATTAAATTAGTAGAAATTCAACGCCTCGACTCAGGCCAGGCACTTTTCAGACAGCAAGAAGGGACGGACAAACAAGAAGCAAACAATGCGTTTGATTAGTCTATTTATTCTGATCAAAAACAAACAGATAGATTTAAAAAATAATGATTTTAAACGAATCGAAATAAATTTTAGCCTTTACCCCCATTAAAAACAGGCAAAGGCAGGTCAACAAATCTTAATTAAAATTTTTCAACATGGAAAAGAAAGAAACCATTAAGTCAGTAACGTATGTATTAAGCGGAGCCTTGTTGCAAATGTTCAATGGCATTGGCGACGGCTGGATCAGCACACTCACTGCTATTTTCGGGATGATCCTGTTTTTCATCGGGTTATCGAAGTTAAAAACAGGCTTAGATACCGTTGGGCAGTCGGGCGTAAAACTGCTGATTATCGCGGCCATTTTATCCATCGTTGGGTTTGTATTTGATCTGATCCCATTGATGGGCATTGTGGCATCGCTTGTATTGATTGCCGCCTTTGTGGTAGAGTTAATTGGTTTTCTCAAGCTGAAAGCTTCGGCCAGCATTGGTGTTGTCGGCAAAAGCGGGGTAAGCCTATTGATTGTTGCCATGATCCTGGCCATTTTGGAAAGCCTGTTTAGCATCGTCCCATTAGTAGGCGGCATTGTTGGGTCCATCCTTTCGTTGGCAGCCTTGATTTTAGTCTTCTTTGGCTGGTGTAAAGTACAGGAAGGGCTGATTGGCGACTAATAAACCATTTTCCCCGATACAATTAATTCCCGTTAC
>QKGU01000389.1 GCA_003250325.1 Paludibacter sp. | reverse complement strand
CCGGGCAATAATTCCGACAAATACGGATAAGGCGTATCTTCTTTACGAGTGAGGAAAGCCACCAAACGGCGAACAGCTTCCAACGCCCGCCAAAGTCCGAAAACTTCCGTTTCGTCCAGAAAAAGCCCTTCGACTCTGACGCGCGACAACGCCTGACGAATATCGAAAAAGTCGCCAATGGGCATTTCTTCCGCATCGGCAGTGAGCACACGAAGCATTTCGTCGGTCTGATTCAGCCATTTATCTATTTGCTCAAAGTCCGACGAGAATTGTATATGATCCACCTGCTCCGCTCCTAATGTGCTGATACATTTTTCTTTCAGCAATCGGCGAATGGTGGTAAAATCTGTTTTTTGTTCGAAATGTTGTGGATATAACATTTATTTAGTTGATAGTTGAAAATTGACAGTTAATAGTTATTATTTAGGCTACTCTTTTCGTTTGATGGGACTAGAGATTGAGATTTAATTATCAAATCACCATATCATCACATTATCACATCTTTTTCTTCGCCTCTTCCCATATTTCATCCATTTCGGCCAGAGTCATGCTTTTCAGGTCACGACCTTGCGTGATGGTTTTGGATTCGAGGTAGTTGAAACGCTGAATAAATTTGCGATTGGTGCGTTCCAACGCGTTTTCAGGATTAATGTCATAAAGACGTGCGGCGTTTATCAAACTGAACATCAAATCTCCAAACTCCGCTTCCATTTTATCTTTATCGCTGGCAGCAATTTCCATTTTAAACTCATCAATTTCTTCCTGCACTTTTCCCCAAACCTGTTCGCGTTCTTCCCAATCGAAGCCTACGCTACGCGCTTTGTCCTGAATACGGTGGGCTTTCACCAGTGCCGGCAACGAAACAGGAACTCCCGACAGAACGGTTTTATTTCCACCTTTTTCTTTCAGCTTCAGTTGTTCCCAGTTTTGCTCTACTGTGCGTGCATTGTTGGCTTCGGTCTCACCAAACACATGCGGATGGCGGTATATCAGTTTTTCGTTCAGCGACTTGCATACATCGTAAATATCGAAATCGTTGGTTTCGCTTCCCATTTGCGAATAGAAAACCACGTGCAGCAACAAATCACCAATTTCCTTGCGGATATTCTGTATATCGTTATCGAGAATAGCATCGGCCAACTCATAAACTTCTTCAATAGTTTGCACGCGCAGACTCTCAAAAGTTTGTTCTTTATCCCACGGACATTTTGCCCGTAATTCTGTCATCACATTCAGCAAGCGTTCAAATTCGCTGAGTTTATCTTCTATTGTATGCATTTTAAGTACATGCTTGGAATTAATTTATACTATTTATATACCTAAAAGATTTTGAACACCTGTTAGGTATAATGAAACACAAAGGTAACATTTTTAATTTTCTTTCCTTCGAAATACCTGTTTCAAATGAATGATTTAGTTTTGATAAAAGCTTAGAAATTAAATAATTTAACAAAAAATAGTTTGTCACAATTTTAACTTATAATACATTTGCAAAAACGTCCACCAAACCTACTATCTTTAGTAAGGGAAACCAACAATTAAATGAGTTTACCATATTTGTGGGTAATCAGTTATTTTAAATTATCCGAAAAACAGGTTTAACAACGAATTAAATTTCAGCTATATATGAAAACAAAAAACAGAGCAATAAAAGCTGTTGCCGTAATTATTGTAGTAGGATTAGGTGTATTTTGCAACATGAATTATAGAATCAATGTTACGGACGAAAGCTATACGTTTTCGAACAGTCGTAACGAGATACAGATTAAAGCCGATTCAACAGAGAATACATCTGGTAGAATTTTCGATTTCACAAAATCTATTCTTCAATCGGGAATTCAACACTTAATTTCCAATTTATGAAAACAAGTAACAAATTATTACTTGGGCTTTTCGTAATTGTGATTACTGGAATGGTTGCATTAAATTTTGCGTTGCACCACAGGCTTAAAACTTCTGCGGCTAAACGATCGGTAAGCATAACTACCACAGACACCACTTTCGTTGCAACTGACAGTTTATCAGCAGAACAATGAAACCTCGTCCTGGTCTTATATTTTGCCTGCTCATGGATTTGATTGGCTCCCTGAGCTTTTTCGTTCCGGGCATAGGCGAATGGTTCGATATTGTATGGGCGCCTCTGTCGGCGTTCATTTTTTACAAAAGTTTTGGTGGGAAAGTAGGTCGATTCGGTAGTGTTATCAGTTTTATTGAAGAGATACTACCCTACACCGACATTCTCCCCACTTTTACAATTGCCTATTTTTACAACCGTTTTAAAAAGAAATAATTTATAATGAAACCGCTAAATATACATGCTTTCATGCACGTTCCCTACGAAGGACTGGGCTGCATAGAGCAATGGATCAACGAAAAGAAGCACGCTCTTACCTACACAAAATTTTACGACAACGACAAGCTTCCCGCCCTTTCTGAAATTGATTGGCTGATTGTAATGGGTGGCCCCATGGGAGTTTACGACGAAGCTAAATACGCTTGGCTTTCTGAGGAAAAATTATTTATAAAACAAGCCATTGAAAGCGGAAAAACCGTTTTAGGCATTTGTTTGGGTTCGCAACTCATAGCCGAAGTGCTGGGTGCAAAAGTATATCCCAACAAACAAAAAGAAATTGGTTGGTTCGATTTGCAGGTTACAGAAGAAGGAAAAAGTCAGTCGTTGCTAAATGATTTTGAGAATAGTTTTCCTGTTTTTCACTGGCATGGTGATACATTCGATTTGCCTGCAGGAAGCATAAATTTGTTCCAGTCGGCAGTAACCAAACATCAGGGATTTTTAATCCAAGAAAAAGTGCTGGGCTTGCAATTTCATTTCGAAGTGACCGCAAAAACACTGTCTGAAATGGTAGAAAACGGCATGACTGAACTCATCGAAAGTGAAACCGTACAATCTGCTTCAGATATTCTTTTGCAAACAGCTCACATTGAGGAAAACAACCGGAAAATGTTCCAGATTCTGGAACAACTTGAAAAAGTTCAATAGTTTTAAAGTTACAAATCGGATAATATAAAAAGAGCCGCTCAAACAGTTTATACTTTGAGCGGCTCTTACTATTATATAATTTCAGTTGATTTATTTTAATTTCAACAATAATTTCAATACGACATCTCCACCTGAATAATCGGTACTAACGTAAGTTTTTGTACTTTCTGAAGTTGGTTCTCCGGTTTTTTCATCATAATCTACATTCTTGAACGAATTCGATATTTTCTCAACTACAGCCTGTGTCTCGGTACTATTTTTCGTTTCTAAAAGAATATTTTCGCTGGAAGCTGAAACAGTCAAAGTATTTATATCCTTTAAACTTAAAAATGTATTATAATACCAAATGCTATTTAATACAATTACAGGTTTCTCTTCGTAAATTTTTTCATATTTATTAGTGAATTTAGCATTGCTATATAATTTCAGAGTAGAGGCGACATAATTATACTCAATTTTTATCTGTTTATCTGAAATTTGAATTCCTGGATATGCACCTAAATCGTCATATTCACTTCTTGTTTCTGCACCAAATGTGATATTTACAACATAAGATGAATCGTTTATCATGGTTCTGTTGCTGGTATAGAAGTTAACAACATGTGAAACTACATTGGGACTATTCATGGTTAAATGTACGCCCGAAACCATAAAGGCATCTTTATCACCTGCACTATTTGTATGTACATATAAACTATTTCCATCATCTCCAGCAATCCAGGCCGTATAGAGATATTCAATATCGAGAACAGGAATAGCGTTTAATTCAAATGAAGCGTCAAAATTACTATCCCAACTAACTGCTGCCGGACATTTTTTATTTACCAATAACAAAAAGCAGATATTCTGACTTTCCTTCACCGATTTATCCGAACGGGCTTCAATATAGATATTATATTTAAGAGAATCAGTAATGTCGACAAATGTTGTCTGTTTGGTTTTAAAGTCATATTTACCGTAATAAATCTTATTATCTTTATCCGCGGCATGTAAACGTTTATAATTTACAACGACTGCTCTGTCAGGCGTCTGGTTATACAACAACAATACTTTTGACGCTAAATATGGTACACTTATATCGATTTTATCTTCCTGAGGATTATTGTCATCTTTTGCAAAATTATATACCAATCGTTTTGCAAAAGTACCGGTATTCTCGGGAGTAAGATTTTTAATGATATTGGTATAAGGATTTCCATCTCCTTTGTTTATCACCGTGAACTTCTCGTTTTCCCCGGTAAGCAAGTATCGAACGTATTCATCATATTCGTCTCCGATAGTTGTACCTAACTGCGAAGACACCTGACTATTTATGTAAGAACGCCACGTCCAGTTTGTAACATTACTACCCAATGTGTGATTTTTCAATAGTCCGGCAATATCAAAAAGAGTTCCTTTTCTATAACATTGCATATAATGCAGGAACGTACTGGATATATTAGCTTCAGTTGTGTTTACAGTAAATTTCTCGAATACAGGAGCTGTTCCGGCATTATCCCATGGCTCACTCAACAGATCAAAAACACTTCTCATTTTTGTTCCATCCTCTGTTACTTCTATCAATGCCTGCTTTAAATTATCCTCCGGTTCTGCTGTTTCCAATTCAGTATCAGTCGGCCAAACCAAACGGGCTGACGTAGGAGCATGAGCCTCGGTAAAGAAATAATTATCAGTCAATACCACCATATAATAATCTTGCGTATAGTGCATATATTCGTGAGCAAGCGTTTTTCTTAAGTCATCTCTCTCCACTGCCAAAGCCGAGTTTATTTCAAAATATCCTCTTCCTGCTAAATATCCGCACAATCCGATTTTTCCGAAAGCCTGCGTTCCCAGATTAGATACATATACATTAAATCTCAACGTTGGGGTTTGCAATCCTTTTTCCTTGAATTTATTGATTATGATATCCATATAGCCTGCAATATCCTGAATTATCATAGGTGTTCCTCCGGTATCCGGATCGGTATTCGAATTGTACCATGCTTCTTTGGGCTTTTTATAATTGGTGTATTGATATCCCAGATAATTATTCTCTTCTCCTGTGCCCGTTCCCCATTTGTATATCACATTTACCTTTTCTCCGGTATAGATATGTGTATACGAACCATGTGCCAGTTCGAACCATGCAAGTTTAGTTAAATGATTGCTAAGAAAAAATACTGAGCTATCCTTTAACATGATTCCTCCGTTATCATATATCACCCATTGACGACTTTCCTCATCATAAAAACCGGGTTTTAACGCGGGTAATTCTTTGTCGGTAATAATTTTATCATCAATATTTTTCAGTTTTATCTGAATTGCTTTATCGAAAACAGAACCGAAACTTACTGTAACGTCATAAGCCGAACTCATTTTCATGTTAGCCGGTGCCGGAGGAGGATTGTCCAGTTTTACAATCGTGAGTCGGAAATCTTTATCATATATCTTTGCCGGCAATGTGACCTCTATGCTGTCCACAGTTATAGTTCTTGAATTTTCTGAAACATTTATTGTTCCATCATATAAAACCTGACCAAACGGATTTACTTTAATGGTATCGCTGAAAAGCGGCTCGCAATTTATATCCTGAATACTGCAACGGTAAAAAGCCGGAGTTTTAGGCGAAAGTATCAATTCTTTTTGTTTTACACTGACGAAATTAGATTTCAGATCGTTTTGCGACATTGTTTCAGACAAATCATACCATGTGTTTCCATCCGAAGAAGCTTGCCATTGAATAAATCCTCTTGCTTTCAATGGTGGAACGAGTGTAACCGTTTTGTCTTCCACCATTTTCGTAGATATATTTTGCGAAGAAACAACATAGCCTCCATCATATTTTTCAGAAATCAATTCATTTTCAGACGCTAAACGGAACGATAGCGTATCGGTACCAACAGAATTAAGACAAGGAAAAGTGTAAGTATTTCCAAAGTCAGTAAATGAATAGTTGGGAGATGATGGATTTGTTACTGAACACAGATATTTATTGTTGATCGTTTTTTCGTCGATAATCACAGTTAAAATGGGATTTGGCGAAGAGCTTACCGCTTTATTCCTGTCAGCTAAAATCCATGTATATTGATTTGTCGCCAAAGTAAATGGAGCTATTTCACGGATATCAATATTTATTGTATCGCCTAACCCCACCTTAAAACTTTTTTTCTGTAGATTTACTGGTTTCTGATTTCCAACACTGTTTTTCAAATTTGTGGAAGTTGGAATATCTTCAAAGGTAAAGTGATTATTTGAGAGGAACAAAGGATAGATATTCCCGTTTTCCAATAATTTAAGAGGGATATTGCCTTTTATCTCGTTACTATCCAATGCCATGTAATTCAATGTATTTGGTAAGAAACTGATAGAAGGCGGGAACTTGTCTATTTTATTTTTGCGGAAAGAAACCGTTTGCAATTTTGGAAGTTGGCAAAGTGCATCTGGAAATTCAGTTATATAATTAAAAGATAAATCAAGACTAAGCAATGATGGTAAAAATCCAAAATTCTCCGGTAATTTGGAAATGTGATTATTGTTTGCATTAAGTTGCTTTAGATTTTGCAAATTACTAATTGAGTCTGGTATAGTTGTAAGTTGATTGCTATTTAAGTTCAATTCTTCTAAGTTAGTCAATCTACCTATTTCATTCGGCAAAGAAGTAAATTTATTTCCACTGAAATTCAAACTTTTAATCTGTGACAAGCTACCCAGAGACGCAGGGATTTCTCCGGCAATCTGATTATTGTAAAGCGATAAATTGATAAGCTTAGTACAATTTCCAAGGCTTTCGGGTAATGTTCCTGTGAGTTGATTATCATTTAAAGTTAATGCTGTAAGATTTATCAGATTTCCAATATCTGTCGGAATAGCTCCACTCAGCTGATTTTCGGAAAGATAAAGTTCTGTGAGCTTAGTCAAATTAGCAATACCGACCGGAATTACTCCGGTCAGTTTATTTTTCCATAAATTCAGATTTGTAAGATTCAACAAGTTTCCAATTTCATTAGGGATATTTCCTGTAAGGTTTCCTGAATTCAGGTCCAATCTTTCTAATCGGGTCAGATTTCCAATAGAAACAGGAATCGTCCCCTCACATTTGTATGGAATTGACAATGTTTCCAGCTTTGATAAATTACCCATATTTTCAGGCAAGATAACTTTCAGACTTCCCGAGCCGGCGTAAATACTCAGATTTCTCAATTGAGTAAGATTAGTAATTGTTGCCGGAAGTGTTCCATCGAATTGACCAAGCAGAACTAATGTTTCCAAAGCTGTTAGGTTCCCTATTTCTGTCGGAATAATTCCTTTATACTTATTGTAGCTTCCATTATTCAGATTAAGCGCAATTACTCTTCCGTTCATAACGATAACACCTCCCCAAGTGCTTACCGGCTGAGTTAAGTCCCAATCGGTCGAGCCGTTAAGCGCGGTATTTACTGCCACCAACGCTAAAGAGTCCTGCACATTTGTTTTAATCAGTTGTGGAGTAATAAAATATGCCGAAGAGATATTCGTTCCAAATTTATACCCTACATTAAAAGTCGAGTTACTATTCAACACATAATAACCGTTGTACTGTCCGCCCCAACCAAAATTGAGATGAAATAATCCATCACTATCATACCCATCTACCACCAAAGCATGTCCGGGAACTCCGGGAAGTTCGATATAAACCGGACGACGGTTATCAATTTCGTTACAAATAAAATAAGATTCGGTTGAACCATTATTCAAATAATATTTGAAATAAGTATGCATCGCTTTTTCGTATCCCCAATTGTATGGAGCACTTCCAAAGCTACTTCCACAATAGTTCATATCCATAGCAATCCCAACATGATACGAAAGTAATTTATAATCATCGTAAGTCGGATTAACCCAGTTATAGTTCGTATTCCCAAAATCAGCACAAAGTTGCCCATAATTTGCATGCGTGTAACAATGTGAGCCAACTCCCCGGGAAGGATATTTGTAATAACACATGATTTGTGTAAAAGCTGTTGCAACACAACCGGTAGGACAACCATTAACATCATCATGCGAGAACTGATTTAAACTAATTCCGGCTTCGTCTAAAAGTGGCGTTGCAACAGGCATTACTGCAGCAACTTTCTGAGGTGCGGTAGTATTTACGGTTAAGGAATCTTCATATAACTTCAGTAATGTCCTTAATTGAACAGGAATACTATCTGAATTAAACTTACCTTCAGGAGCATATCCCACAAGGTTAAAATTGCTGTTACGCTGAGCTACAACAGCAAATCCTTTGTCTGAATTTTGAAACACAAACACTGGTGCTTTTTTGTAACCCGGCGATTGATAACACTGCTTTATCACGGGTTTTTGGACAATTTTTCCCGGCGCAAATTGAGGAGTATTAGCCTTGAAAAAAGTCTCGGCAAATTGTTTTGCTCCTGCTGCATCAGGGTTTTCCGCCTGTAGAGTCACAGTTGTCACACACAAAAACAATAAAAACAACCAACGGAACGAATCTGTAATTGAATTGAGGATATTCATTTTCATTGCTTTATTTTTTAATGTTGAACAATGATTTTTGCAACTTTATGAAACTCATTGTTTTTTACCGAAACAAAATAAGTTCCGTCAGGAAGGTAATTCTTCAGGATATAATTTCCTATTATTGAACTCTGATAGATCAAATTACCTTTTAAATCAAAGATTCGGAGATTTGTCTCTAATGTCTTATCAGATTGTGGTATTTCGATGTTGATAATATCATCAGTTACTATGGTTGGATAGATTTTATACTCATTCTGAGCAATATTATCTACTTTCCGAATTACTTTCATTGAAAAAGAAGATGTTGAGTAGCAGTGATTTTTATCCGTCGCCTTCAGTTCAAAATTATCGCCTTTAACCGGTGTAACTACCACAACATCACCCGTACCAATCTGTGTTCCGTTCTGAAACCACTCGTAAGTATATGGTTCAATGCCACCAACAACATTATAACCCAGCAAACCCAAAACAACCGGCATTCCCTCCGGAACTTCTTCGTCAAAAAGCACAACTACCTTCAGCGGTTCTTTAGCTTGTTCGGGTAACGACATTTTTACAATGGTTTGCGCATTTGTAAAAATGAAAGACAGTAAGAAAACTATTATTGAAATATTTTTTTTCATAGCATTTGATTAAATATTTTACAATGAAATAACAAGCCTAAAACCTGTATTTTTGCTCATGAAAAATACAGTGGAATTACCCGGATAGGTATCGTAACCTGTTGGATTAATACCTGAACGATATTTGACGTTACAATAAGAAAATCCCCAAAATTCTTCATTTTCTATACTGCCTCCTCTCACTACTTTTTTTGTACCGGAACCCGGTCCTGTAGGATTCGTTTGCAAGTCCGGGATTGTAATTGTTTGGTTTACAATTGGCCAACCGTAATAATCATCATACCAATCGCTACACCATTCATTTACATTACCACTCATATCATATATTCCTAATTCGTTCGGGAGTTTATCTTTCACATTGTGTTTCGTATTTGCAGCATTTGTTTGATACCAGGCAATATCATCCAACGTATTACCCCCAGCATATTTGTAGTTATGCGTATCTTTGCCTCCTAATGCAGCATACTCCCACTCTGCCTCGGTTGGCAAACGGAAAATTTTTCCGGTAGCAGTATTCAGTGAAGGGATAAAGCTATTCACAATATCATTCCATACAGTTTCGCTTAAAGGATAATTTGGTTTGTCAGTTTCACTATGATCGGTATAAGGCAAATTCCCTTTTACCGCTTTCCACAATTCGTTGGTTATTTCCGTTTCTGAGATATAAAAATTAGCCAACTTAACCTGATGAGGCAGTCCAAAAGTAGATTGATCGCTACTACCCATGGTAAACTGTCCTCCTTCGACATAAATCATGTTGAACTGCACATTATTTACTGTATAAACAACTTTCGACGCTCCGGCTTGTGTGACTTTTATTTGAGAAGTTTTATCACCAGCTACAATGGTTACAGTAGTTTCACGCGGAAAACCATCATTTTTCATTGCTCCAATCAAAATACCTGTGTTTTTATTTCCTGACGTTGCCGAAAGCGAAAGCCAATCGGCGCTTTCAGTTGCTGTCCAGTCTTTATTTGTTCTTATCACAATCAGACTTGCATCTTTTTCGGCAGTAAAATTGACAGAAACAATAGAAACCCCCAACGAATCTACTGCAACAGGTGAATCAGGATCATCTGGAGGATTTGGAGCTTTACAACAGGGAGAAAAGAAAATGAACAGTAGAAATAATAGTTTAATGACAAACAAATAATTTTTTGTTGAATATCTCCAAACAAAAAATTCTGAAGCCATTGAACAATATTTGTTTTTTCTAATTGAGGTTTTATTTAATGTCCGTCTCATTTGCTTAAGTTTCTTTTATTATTGGAACATTTAAATGGTTTGATTTATTTTTGTCACAAAACATTACAAATTTAAAAACTTGTTTCAATGTATGGTGCTCAAAAGATAAAAACATTAAAACTAAATGCACAAACGTTAAACAAAACGGTTTTAAACATAATCATCTAAGACTTACATAAAATGTAAATCAATTAAAATCAGGAAGAAAAAACCTTAAATTAAAATTGAATAATAATGGAAGTAATTATCTTAAAAAAAGCATCTATTCTTTTTTAGGAACAAGTCTCGAAAACACAAGCGACATTGTTGCTAAAGCTGCGCCTCCGAGAAATGGAATTCTCCAGTTGTGTGCCCATAAGATTCCACCCAAAAACGGTAAAAACACAGCCGTGATGTGATTGATGGTAAATCCTACGGCCATCGAAGGAGCAATATCTTCCGGATCGGCATATTTACGGAAGAACGAATTAATGGAAATAGCAAAACTAAAAAACAGATTATCCACAATATACAACCCGCTTACAACCCACGAGTTTTCGATTAGTCCGTAGCCCAGAAAAACGAGAATAAGAAAAATATATTCGACAGTCAGCATAGTACGTTCACCATACTTATTAATGGCTTTGCCTATATATGGACTGAAAATAAATGATATCACATTATTGATAACAAACAGTATAGTGATGTGCGTAATGGAAAAATGATATTTCTGCACAAGGATAAATACGGCAAACACCATGAAAATCTGTCGACGGGCTCCGCTTAGAAAGTTCAAAACATAATAAAGCCAGTATTTTCGTCTTATGATTAATCTCTTGTGTTGAGGTGGCAATAACTCATCTACTGGATTTTTGGACAAAGTATAAACTCCGGCCAATACCACAATTACACCTATAATCAGAAACATCCATTCGTAAGAAAGATATCGCGCAGCAATCCATATAAATACACCAGCGGCAATATTGGTAATAGCCGTATAACTTCGATATTTAGCCAATACGATTGGAACTCTTTCAGGTGAGAAATATTGCAAAGTCAGCGATTGATTAGCTGTTTCGAAGAAATGGAATCCAATCGACATTAGCAATACACTGAATACCAATCCTCCGAATGAAGGCAAAAAGCCGGTTACCATCACTCCTAAACCCAACAGAATAATGGAATAAGTTGCAAAACGATGCTCGGCAATAACCAGCATGATATAAACAGCAAAAAAAGTGAGAAAGCCGGGAATTTCGCGTATCGATTGTATGGCTCCCACTTCTATAGAACCTGCACCCGCTTTTTCCACCGCAAAATTGTTGAACAACGTTTGCCACCCCTGATTACCAAAAGCTGATGCCACAGCCAATACCGCTAAAAAAGGAAACATCGGATTCACCCGATAACTATCATATTTCTTCATCACTGTTTATATTTAATTTAGCTACAAAGTCAAAGGTTAAAAGTCAAACAAAAAACAACTATTCTGAGTATTGTCTTTAGTCGTCTACTTGTAGCTACAAATATTTATTTAAATTTAGAATTACCTATTTAAAGAAAAAAGATGGCTTGTTGGCCATCTTAATTCCTTAATATGATATGAAAATAAAATATCGGAATTATTTTTATCAATTACCGTTACCGGAAGTTGTTTGGTTTATTATTTCAATTCCGGCATCCAGCCAAATCTCCAGGTCTTTTGTGTATTCCTGTTCGTGTTTATATTCTTTATCTCTTTGTTTTCCCAAACGAACAATAATCGCATCCAGTTCAGGAATTATAAAAACATATTGTCCCAAAATTCCACGCATGTATGGAATATGAAGTCCTTTATAGTCGACTAACCAAAACTGATATCCATAAAAAGTGCACGGACCTGTTTGAGGTGGTGTTGTTTGGTCAGGTTCCGATTTTGGAGTGAATTTCAACCAGGTTGCAGGTGTAGTCGCTTCTTTTACGTAATTCGAATCAACCACCTGAACGAGCCCCCAACGACCTTTATTTAATACCAATTGTCCAATTCGGGCAAAGTCTCTCGCGTTGGAATTAAAGCAACAATATGCTTTTTCCATTCCATCTTTATGGTCGAGCGACCAAAGTGCGTCCTGCTCTGCATGAATCGGTGTCCATATTTTTTCGGAAGCATATTCGGAAACACTCTTTCCGGTTGCTTTTTGAAGCAAAAATGCCAGTATTTGACTCACCCCGCTCTGATAATTGAACCGCACACCCGGCTTTTCAATTAGTTTTTCAGTCAGCGCAAGTTTCCAAAGGTCTTTTCCATAATAAGCTTCGGTCGTTTTCGAAAACAATGAATTATGAGATTCGTCCCATTCCACACCAGCACTCATTGTGAGCAAATCTTTTATTGTCAGAATTTTGCCATCGAACGAAGTCCACTGTGGCAAAAAGTCACCCACCGGTTGATTCACACTTTTAATGTAGCCATCGTCGATAGCACAACCCACCAAAAGCGAAATTATACTTTTCGACATGGAGAAAGAATTACTGGCACTCAACGGGCTATAATCTTCACGGAATTCTTCAAAAATAATTCTGTTGTGCTGTATAACCAGAAAAGCAACTGTTTCGTATTTCTCAAAATCAGCCTCAAATTGCTGAGGTATTTTCCGATCGAAAGCATCATCCGCGATATCCCACGGTTGAGGATCGCCTGCCGCCACAATACGATTTTCGAAAATCGTATATTGATCGATTTTGGGCATCATATGCAATAACGCCCGATGAACATAATAATTAGAAGGAATTAACAGAAAAACCGCTGCCGAAGCCACTATCACAATTGCAAAAGCAATGAGCGATCTCTTGATAGTGATCTTTTTGGAAGATTCCATAAAGGATTAATTTAAAATATTTATTCCTAAATTTAAATATATAAACAGTTTTAAAGCTTAGTAAGTTCTTAAATAAAAAAATCAATCTAAAAGTTTTAATCAACACCTAACAGGTTTTTGAAAACCTGTTAGGTGTTTCAAAAAAGTTCTAGCGTGCTTCAAGTATATGCTTACTCAAGTTATTTTCTCGCCAAAAAAAAAGACACAACATCTTGTATCTTTCTTTATTTTTCAATTTTCGAAAAAGTGCAAGCTAATTAAGCGGATCAACACTTAATATTCAACTCATTTAAAACCAGCCTGATCTTCTCATATGTTTTTATTGTATTGGGAACCAACGGTAAACGCAATACATTTTCGATATAATCCATAACGGCCAACATACTTTTCACTCCTGCCGGATTGCCTTCTACAAAAAGTAATTCGATCAGTTCAGTGAAACGATGGTGAATCTGACGCGAACTATTGTAATCTCCTTCCAGAGCTAATCGTACCATTCTGCTAAATTCTTTCGGGAAAGCATTTCCAATAACAGAAATCACTCCCACAGCTCCAAGCGTAATTAGTGGGAAAGTAATACCATCATCACCAGAAATCACCATGAACTCTTCCGGTTTATTTTTGATAATATCATCAATTTGAGTGAAATTACCCGATGCCTCTTTTACAGCGCAAATTATTGGAAATTCTTTTGCAAGTCTCAACGTGGTAGAAGCCAGCATATTTACTCCCGTACGTCCGGGCACATTGTAAAGAATCACCGGAAGCGGCGAAGCTTTCGCAATAGCGGCATAATGTTGATATAAGCCTTCCTGAGAAGGTTTATTGTAATATGGAGTAACCGACAAAATAGCGTCAATTCCGCTAAAATCGGAAGTTTGCAATTTATCTACAACGGCTTTTGTATTATTTCCACCCACGCCAAGCACAATCGGCAACCTTCCGGCTGCAATCTGAATTACAAAGCGGGTGATTTCTTCTTTTTCCTGTTCGGTAAGTGTTGGTGTTTCGGCAGTAACCAGATAATCCGTTCCATTTTTGATCAGATACTCCACCAAACGGGCTAAAGCATCAAAATCTATCGACTCATCACTCTTGAATGGGGTTATTAAAGCGACCCCCATTCCTGTCAGTTTATTATTAATCATCGGGAATAAATTCAATTTGTTTGCAAAAGTAATGCTTTAATCTTTAGTTTGTATGCTTTTGAGGTAAAAAATTATTTGTTGGAAAAGGTAAGCTTCGTCCGGTTGAAATTCGTAAGTTTCTGCATCTTCTTTATGAGTCATAAGCTTTTCTATATCCAACACAAAATCATACAATTGTAATTCTGTGTTTCTGGTTCCGGTTTTGCAAAGTGCGTTGGCATACAAAGCCACATACTGCAATGGCAAAAGAGGTTTCAACGTCAAATCAATCAATAAATCAAATTTTTGCTCCTCCAGTTCTGTGATAAATGAATTTTCAGGTACATGAAACATGTTGGTTTCCTTGTAGTTTAAAATCCTGAAATCGGGCATTATAGAAGTCGCCACCAATTTTTTATCTACAAATCCCCAGGCAGATACTTTTTTACCATCCTGTTGCAATTTGTAAATGATCTTCCTGATTTCCGGATTTTTTTCGGAAAAGTCACTTTCGAACAGCAACAAAACCGTTTTGGCATTATTGTAGTTTACAAAACGGCGTTCGCGTTCCAAAGTACTGATTATTTTCTTCGCCCGTTTTTGAAACAGATAATTATTTAATTTTTTGAACATACACTTATTAATTAAGTAATAGAAATGAAATAATGATATATTTATTAATTCCGACCTCTCCCTAATTCTTGGCAAGCCAAGCGGCAAAGCCGAGCGCCCTCTCCCCAAGAGAGGGACTTTGTTCAGCAAAAAAACGAATTGCATCTCATAAATAAGGTGCTGTATCCCCTTTCTCCTTGGGAGAACCAACGGTCAGCGTTAGCTAAAGGGTTAGGGATAGAGGTCTATTAAACAAAATTATACTATATGAAAACGTATCATTAAATATTATGGATTAATTAAAACAATAATCCTTGCTGAGTTTCTTCTTGTTGTTCAGCGTTGATCATTGTCAGAAATGTTTTTTCGTCTACTAATTTTACTCCCAGTTTTTCCGCTTTTTTCAATTTTTCGGGTCCCATATTTTCTCCGGCAAGAATAAAAGAGGTTTTTGCCGAAACACTTCCTACATTTTTTCCACCGTTCATTTCGATCATGGTTTTGTATTCATCCCGCGAATGTAGAGCAAACGTACCGCTTATCACAATAGACAAACCGGCCAACGCTTCTCCCCTCGCCTGTAATTTTTCTTCCGTCAGACTCATTTGCAACCCATACGATTTCAAACGGCTCACAATTTCGATATTCGCTGCATCGGCAAAATAGCGGATAACGCTTTGTGCAATTCGTTCACCAATTTCGTCAACAGCTATCAGTTTTTCGAGAGTGGCTTGTTCTATCGCTTCAATATCTTTAAATGCAAACGCCAGTTTTTTTGCCACCGTTTCGCCCACGAAACGAATGCCTAAAGCAAACAATACGCGTTCGAACGGAACTTCTTTCGATTTCTCAACTCCGTCTTTAATGTTATACGCCGATTTAGTTCCCAACCGTTCCAACCGACTCAGATCGGGCACTTTTAGTTCAAAAATATCGGCAATATTATGGAGCAAATCGTTTTGATATAATAAATTGATGGTTTCACTTCCCAAACCATCAATATTCATGGCTCTACGACTTACGAAATGTTCAATTTTCCCCTTTATTTGTGGTGGACAAGCATTTTCGTTCGGACAATAATGGGCAGCTTCGCCTTCGATACGCATCAACGCCGCACCACATTCAGGGCAATTTTTGATAAACTTCACTTTATCGCCCATCATGAAATTAGTTTCCCGAGCGACTTTATCCACCGCCGTTATTTTCGGAATAATTTCTCCGCCTTTTTCCACAAAAACCATATCGCCAATATGCAGGTCGAGCGATTCGATAATGTCGGCATTGTGCAACGAAGCACGTTTCACAGTGGTTCCCGAAAGTTGTACCGGATCAAGATTCGCCACCGGAGTAACAGCTCCTGTCCTACCCACCTGATACGAAACTGAGTTCAGGCGAGTAACGGCTTGTTCCGCCTGAAACTTATACGCAATAGCCCAACGGGGCGATTTGGCAGTAAATCCCAAGTTTTTTTGTTGGTTCAGCGAGTTTACTTTTATTACAATTCCGTCGGTTGCCACCGGAAGATTTTTCCGTTCCACATCCCAGTAATTGATAAACTCCGCCACTTCTTCGAGCGAACGACATACTTTGGTAGCATCGGAAATTTTGAATCCCCACGATTTTGCCGCAGCCAGATTTCCGGAATGTAACTCAGCCGGAAGGTTTTCACCCAACATATAGTAAAAATACGCATCGAGTTTGCGGGCGGCTACCTGTTTCGAACTTTGCAATTTCAAAGTCCCGGAAGCTGCATTTCGTGGATTGGCAAAAAGTGGTTCTTCCTGCCGTTCGCGTTCTATGTTCAATTCTTCAAACACCGACCACGGCATCAGAATTTCGCCTCTTATTTCGAACATTGGCGGATAATTTCCCTGCAACCGGAGCGGAATACTGCGAATGGTTTTCACGTTTGCAGTTACATCATCTCCTTTTTCACCATCGCCGCGGGTTACGGCACGCAACAAATTGCCGTTTTCGTAAGTCAGCGAAATAGACGTTCCATCGTATTTCAACTCACACACCAATTCAAAATCTTCATTCAAGCCTTTGCGTACGCGTTCGTAAAAATCCTGTACTTCCGCCAAAGAATACGTATTTCCCAAAGAAAGCATCGGATAAACGTGAGCTACCTGTTCGAAACCGGACGTGATATCACTTCCCACGCGCTGTGTTGGCGAATTCGCGTCAAAGAATTCGGGATGTTGCTCTTCAAGTTCCTGCAATTGCCGGAGTTTGGTATCAAACTCTTTATCGGAAATGGTAGGCGACGACAACACATAATAGTTGTAATTATGCTGTTCCAGTTCTCGCCGTAACGCTTCTATCTGATCTTTAACCATGAATTATAGCCGAATGAATTGTAAAATGCAAAAATACAAAAAATGTCGGATAAACCTTTAATCGTTCGAAGGACATTAAAGTGTTTGTGAAGGGCTTGTATTTCGTGCCGAGCAGTATGTTTATAGCAGTGCAATAGATTATGCCGGAGAAAAAGGACTTTTGGATATCATTATAATTTGATTGCTTTTCCCGCCAGCGCGGATATTTATCCGTGCATTGCTTGAAAAGCGATTAATCTATTAAATCATATACGGCAAGCTTTTTTTATAACCCTATTTGTATCTTTATTTTTGCTCTGACGACAATATCTGCGCGAACTGGATACATTGTTATTTTTGACAGGCATATTGATAGAGCGTGATATCTGCATAATTGGTTACACTTAATTGAATCCAGCCATAGTGTACTTTGCCACCTTTGATTTTTCTAAACAAAAGATATTTCATCTGGATTTTGTTCCAGATACCATTTTCAATATGATTTTGATAATTATCACTCCCAGAATCATTTCTGTACGATAATACCAGTGTCTGTTTTGACCACAAGGTAGCGTTTTCATTTATTGTATCGTTTTTAGCATAGACTATTGGATAGTAGTTGCTAGCAATGGATGAAATTTTATCCAGGCTACTTGTCCGACTAACATATCCGGAAGATTTAGTGTAATAAATTGGATAGTTATAATATGAACAAATATAGGTAGTGTCTATCAAAGCCACTGAAGAAATATCAGTTGAATCAGCCAATGCAGTAATATCACTTTTCCTAGTATAAGCTCCACCCGATGAGTATCCCTCACGAGTTGAAACCTGAAAATCGGCTACTCTATCACTATCAACATCTATACTATAATAAACCTGAGATCGATAATAGGGAACAACCCTAATGGAATCGAATCTCGTCATGATTAATGAAGTGGTTGGTTTTCCAACAACAAAACGATTGTCAATTGCAGGTTGATCCAAGCTATCGGGCTGATTAAATGCCACCCGAAATCCTCTTTTATCATCATAGGAGTATGAAGCGGCGTTCTTTCGAAAAGCGGAGCGGCAATTTTCAGCACTGCTACCCCAATTTCCATCCCGAACAATGCGATCCGAACCTGTGGAGGCACCAATAGGATTGTATTGATCTGTTACAGGATAAGCGCCGTACACATCGGAGCACCATTCCGATACATTCCCGTGTATATCGTACAGGCCATAGGCATTGGGAGTATAAGTACCAACCGGTTGTGGTTGGGCGGGAGAAACAGTAACGGTATTGATCTCATCATTATAAGGAAACGCCCAATTATAATTGGCTTGCAAATTAGTCAGGTAGTTACCCGTGTTGAATGGAGTAATGCTACCAGCCCGGCAGGCATATTCCCATTGAGCTTCGGTGGGCAAACTTCCACCCAGGTAATAAGCATACTCAGCAGCGCCACACCACGTTACATTGATAACAGGAGAAGTTTCGTAACCGGGCACCGGCACCCATTGTGCACCATTGTAAGTCAACCCCCATGAACTATTGCTATAAATTAATGGGATATGATAGATTCCGTCTGCATACAACCCATTGGCGTCAATGTTTTTCTCGTTTAGAAATGCGGCATATTGCGCATTGGTTATTTCGTATTTGCTTATACAGAAAGCACTCAGCGATACAGTGTGCTGGGTTTCATCTTCCACTCGTTTGGCTTCTGTCAGCGGGCTACCCATGGTAAAAGTGCCGGCCGGAACAGCCGAAGTTGGCAACGAATGGAAACCAAAGTGGATCGTTTTGCTACAGGTAGGCACGTCGGGGACAGATGCTACGCAAGAATCCGAAGTAGCAGTGTAGAGCAATTGGTCGCCGGCGGTATAATACATGCTAAATTCTGCCGATACTTTGCCTTTAGCTGAAGAACGCACTGCTGCTGTTTCATTGCCCCAAAATTGAACATGTGCCTGAACGGCTGTATTTTTCAGGCTGAGCAACTTGGTAGAACAGGAATATCCAGCGCCTGATACTCGGATAACATATACACCAGTGGGCAATGAAAGTTCCAGTAGATTGTTGCCCATTTCCACATTGGTGGATTGATTGATTAAGGTTCTACCATTCTGGGCATAAACGGTCGCCTTTGCATTTCCACTTTGCACGGCATAAAACTTCAGCGTGTATTTTCCGGTAATTGCATTTTGTGAGATAATGAGTCCGGAATTGCCGGCATTAAGATCCACTAAAGCGTTGGACTGTTCTATCAAATTCAATACATTGCCTTCGGGGACAGTAACTGCTGTGCCTTTTGTCCTGTTTTGCACCAACACGCTACCTACTGATGTTTTTGCTCCGGAAGCAGTAAAACTGATGGTGAAATTCTGCGCTTGTAATAACTGACAGAGAAATAGCAGGGAAACTGCAAAGAATAAATATTTTCTATTCATAATGTCAGATTTAATTGGTTTGATTGGCTCAAAGTTAACAACTATTTTTGAATTTTAATATCCAGAACAAAAAAAAGAGTGCGAATTTTTATCCGCACTCTTATCTGATTTGTTGCCATTTAGCCTGTGATTTATCGTCACCACTATTCGGCAGGTGTCGTTTGCTTTTTGCGTAAAAAAGGACTTTTGGAGATCATAATAATTTGATTGCTTTAACAAGCGAACCACAAATTACAAATTTGCGGTAGCAGAGAACTTTCCCACCCGGTAAACATACAAACTGTCTATGTTTGGAACACAGAGCCTTTGCAAACGTACAAACTGTTCATGTTTGAAACATGGAGGCTTTGTAAACATACAAACCGTCCACTTGGGTCAGACGGAACATTTGTAAGTAAACAAACCGACCACCTGGGTCAGACGAAGCATTTGTAAGCAAACAAACCGTCCATTGGGGTCAGGCGAAGCATTTGTATGGCATACAACCGAATGACAGATCGCTCCTTTTTATTATTTATATAAACAACGCCTTGTTTTAACAAATGAACGGGGCAAATATAAATAATTATTTCTTAACATTAGCGTTTCTGGAATTATTTTTTCACAATTTTAATTTTAGGTGGTTTTTGAATGTTTCGCCCTGAAACTCCAAAACGTCTAAAAGACTTTTGTCCGTTTGTTTGGAATGTCCTGTGCAAACGTTTTAATGTCTTACAGACGATTAAAAGTTTGAGTAGAACAAACTCCAAAACGTCTGAAAGACTTTT
>QKGU01000430.1 GCA_003250325.1 Paludibacter sp. | reverse complement strand
ACGATTCAACGCCTCCAGACCTAAACAACTAAACGCCTCCACAATTCAACGCCTCCACACCGAAACAATTATATACAATCGAATAACTATATATTGCAATTTATTTATGAAAAAACTTATTCTAGTAGCGGGCGCACGTCCTAATTTTATGAAAATCGCCCCATTGATGCACGCATTAAAAAATCATCCTTCAATAAAACCAATTCTTGTCCATACCGGTCAGCATTATGATGTGAAAATGTCCGGACAATTTTTTGAAGAATTGAATATCCCTGCACCGGATATAAATCTGGAGGTTGGCTCTGCCAGTCATGCAGTGCAAACAGCAAGAATAATGGAGGGTTTTGAAAAAGTATGCATTGCCGAACAACCTGATTTTGTATTAGTGGTGGGCGATGTCAATTCAACGGCTGCATGTACGCTGGTGGCTTCTAAATTGGGAATTAAAACAATACATTACGAGGCAGGACTGCGAAGCAACGACCGCACAATGCCTGAAGAGATAAACCGACTGGTAACCGACGCTATCAGCGATGTTTTTATAACAACGAGTGTAGATGCGGATGAGAATTTGATAAAGGAAAATATTCCAACTGCAAAAATCCACATGTTGGGAAATTTGATGATTGATTCGTTGGTAGAACAGTTACCAAAAGCACAACAAACAGAATTACGTTTTTCTCTTCTGAATAAAAATAAAACGATCTGTTTGGGAAATGATTTTACCGAAAATAAATACGGAGTTCTGACTTTTCACAGACCGGGAAATGTTGATGAGAAAGAGAGTTTGACGAATCTTGTGAACTTATGGGGGAAGATTTCAAATAAAATACCGTTGGTTTTTCCTGTTCACCCACGCACATACAAAAACATCCAACAATTTGGACTGCAAAATCTTATCGATAGTTTTCCTCAACTGTATTTTATTGAACCGCTAGGATATCTGCAATTTATTCATTTGGTAAGTAAATCAGCCTTTGCACTGACTGACTCGGGAGGGATACAAGAAGAAACTACATATTTAAATATTCCTTGCTTAACTGTTCGACCAAATACAGAACGTCCTGTAACAGTATGGGAAGGAAGTAACAAGTTGATAAAAACAGACGAAATTGTATCGGAAGTGAGTTTAATTGTGGCAGGAGATGGTAAAACAGGAACTGTTCCGAAATACTGGGATGGAAAAACGGCGTTGAGAATCGTAGAATTAGTGGGAAGGTTGTAGTGAACAGTCAACGGTAAGAAGTAAGAAGTAAGAAGTAAGAAGTAAGAAGTAAGAAGTAAGAAGTAAGAAGTAAGAAGTAAGAAGTAAGAAGTGAACAGTAAGCAGTAAACGCCTAAACACCTCAACAATTCAACGCCTAAACGTCTAAACACTACTACCCACTACTGACTAATATTAATGAATGGACTTTACCCTTAATACATATCGCAAACTGCTGTCGGCCTTAAGAAATGCGGGGTATGTGTTTGTTACTTTCGAAGAATGGTGTGAAGGTAAGAAAGATGGAAAGATCGTCATTTTGCGTCACGATATTGACCGAAATGCCAATCGTTCGCAGGCAATAGCCAATATCGAAAAGGAACAGGGAATAAAGTCAACTTATTATTTCAGGGCTGGAAAAGCAGAGGAGCAAACTGACATTATAAGAAAGATTGTGGCACTAGGTCATGAAGTTGGCTACCATTACGATGAATTATCGATATTCAAAGGTGATTATTCAAAATCAATCGCACATTTTCAAAGTCAATTAATCTATTTTCGGCAATTTTATCCGGTTCGCACTATTTGTATGCACGGAAGTCCGGCCTCAAAATACGATAATCGTGATTTGTGGAAAAAATTTGATTATCATGACTCAGGTATCATTGGAGAACCATATTTTGATTTCCTGACCCCGGAAAATTTAAACAAAGGAATGTTGTATTTTACTGATACGGCACGGATGTGGGATGGGGGAAAATACAATGTTAGGGACAAGGCCTTTATTGCTGAGAAAACTTCAACTCAGAATAAAGTACATATTCATTCTACTTTCGACCTGATAAATTGGCTTGAAAAAAACGATGCCCCGAATACCATAATGATAACTTCTCACCCACAACGCTGGACAGATAATTTATTTGATTGGTTAGTGGAATTAATTTCTCAAAGTTTGAAAAACAAGTTAAAAAGACTGTTTTTAATTTCCCACTAGTTTTTTTTTCGAATTAGGGCAACTAAAATCTTTTTTTCTTAATTATTAATCTAAAAACGTTAAAATTAGTAATGTTCGTCGCTTTTCGTGTTATATTTGCAAAAACGACGAACGAATGAAGATTTTCTATAAACCTACTGCTTTTTATTTAATAGTTGATTTATTTATTCTATTTCTGAGCTATTATGTAGTTTTAGATTGGTTCCCATTAACAACAGATACCCCTTTCGAAAAATATTCAATTCCCATACTACTTTATACCCTTGCCTGGATTCTTGTTTCTTATCTTTTTAATCGGTATCGAGCTCTTAGCAAACATAGTTATTTTAAAAGAGTATTATCACTGTTTTATACTTGTTTGATCCTGTTTGTAGGTTTTTGGCTGATATTACACAATTTATTTAAACCCTATTCGGGTTATGTTTTATTGACAATAACAGCTGGTGTTTTCGTCGTGAACTACATTTTTACTTCGATTTATTATGCCTATAGATTTGCAGTAGAGTACAACGAAGTAACATTGGATGAACCAAAAGCAAGAGTTAATGCTAAAGTTAAACCGACTGCAGCAATCGATGACAAAAGCTATGAGCAACTTTGCTCCGTTATACAAAACCATTCGAAAGGCTGTGTTTTGGAATTTTTGCAAATGAATGCAAATTTGAAAAGTGGAAATACGAAAGTTTTTATCAATACCGGTCATGAAGACATAATGCTTTATCCAAACTACCAGTACTCAACAATTATCCAATTGGAGAGATTGAATAATATGAGGAAGATTAGTCAAAAGTTTTCAGTTATTAATGAGAAGTTGGCTGATGATGGTATTTTTATTTGTTGTTTTGAGTCGAAAAGTACGCGAAAGATGCAAATGTTGAAAAAGTATCCTTTGGGATTAAATTATATCTTTTATTCGATTGACTTTTTTTACACGAGAATAATGCCAAAGGTTTTTATAACCAGAAATCTGTATTATGCCATGTCGCATGGAAAAAACAGAATTCTTTCGAAAACAGAAGTTCTCGGACGTCTCTATTGTTTTGGCTTTGAAGTTGTAAAAGAGAGAAAAGTGGATCACTTGAATTATGTGATAGCCCGGCGGATTAAACAACCCGAGAAGGCGTATAAACGTATTTATGGCCCATTGATCAGACTAAAACGATACGGCAAAAACAGGAAAATGTTTGAAGTGTATAAAATGCGCACCATGCATCCTTATTCCGAATATCTTCAGGCTTATATTCATAAAAAAAACAGCTTAAAGGAGGGCGGTAAATTTAATAAAGATATTCGCGTTACTTCGGTGGGTGGTTTTATGCGGAGGTATTGGATTGATGAACTTCCGATGATCCTGAATTTGTTGAAAGGAGATATGAAACTGGTGGGAGTAAGACCATTAAGTGCACATTATTTTAGTTTGTATTCTAAAGAGTTACAAGAACTACGTACTAAATTCAGGCCTGGATTACTACCTCCATTTTATGCAGATATGCCTAAAACTCTCGATGATATACAATTGTCGGAAATGAATTATTTGCAAGCTTGTGAAAAAGATGGAGTGGTCATTACTGATATAAAATACTTGTTTAAAATAATGAAGAATATCTTCTTTAAGAGAGCAAGAAGTGCATAGGAACTGTGAACAGTTATTAGTGAAAATAGTGAGGAGTGAGGAGTATGGAGTAAGGAGTGGGGAGT
>QKGU01000027.1 GCA_003250325.1 Paludibacter sp. | reverse complement strand
GTACGCAAAGCATCTGCAAATGTTTGAGCAAACAATTGCATTTCCGGTGCTATCGATTTCCGAATCGTCTCAATAACGGTCATACAGACATTTAACTTTTTTGAATATGCAAAAGTAAACAATTTTGTTGTTTGTTTAGTTCATTCTGATAATTTCTGCACATTTTTTAATTACTTTTACAGTCCTGTTATCACACAATGATTTTCTCTAAAGAACATATTTAAACTTCTGATAATCTTTCATTTTATTCTAAAACTGTATTTTCATAATCTTTCCAAATAAATTCTCGTCGAATCATGAAAAAACTATTTCTTATAGATGCCTACGCAATTATTTACCGTTCGTATTATGCCTTTATCCGAAGCCCACGCTTCAACTCAAAAGGGCTGAACACGTCTGCCATCTACGGTTTTATAAATACGTTGGAAGATGTGCTGAAACGGGAAAAACCAACGCATATCGCTGTTGCTTTCGACCCAAAAGGAAAAACATTCCGCCACGAAGCATACGATTTGTACAAAGCGCAACGTGAAGCCACTCCGGAAGATATTCGTCTGGCAGTGCCGATTATCAAAGATCTGCCGGCTATCGAAGTTCCCGGATTTGAGGCGGACGACGTTATTGGCACCATGGCAAAAATGGCTGAAAAAGAAGGATTTGAAGTATTTATGCTCACTCCGGATAAAGATTACGGTCAGCTTGTTTCCGATCATATTTTTATGTATCGCCCGAAACATACCGGAGGATTCGAAGTGATGGGTCCGGCGGAAGTGAAGGCTAAATACGATTTGGATAGCCACGAGCAGGTGATTGATTTACTTGGACTAATGGGCGATTCGTCGGATAATATTCCGGGATGTCCCGGCGTAGGTGAAAAAACGGCAGTAAAGCTATTGAAGGAATTTGGAAGTATCGATTCGCTGCTCACCCGCACCGATGAGTTGAAAGGTGCTTTGAAAACAAAAATCGAAGAAAATAAAGAACAAATCGTTTTTTCAAGATTCCTTGCCACTATTAAAATTGATGTTCCCCTTGCTTTCGATGAAAAAAGTCTCGAAGTAGAACCCAGAAATGAGGCAGATTTAAAAGCTTTATTTGATGAACTGGAGTTCCGTACCTTATCATCAAAAATGGGAAGTGTATTCACATCTCTTCCACCCGATTCCCCATCGACAACTATTGCATTCAAATCCAAACCATCGCCAGCCGGACAAATGTCGCTTTTCGATGCGTTCGACGAAGCCGAGAAACAACCTGTAAAAGTTACACAAGCCGAAAAACAACCGGAAGAAAAAGTATTTGTTGAAAATACCACTGGCTTGCAAACCATTTTATCAACTCCTCACAAATATATCTTAGTCGACAACAAAATCAAGCGTTCCAATCTGATTTCGAAGCTTTTTATGCAGAAAGCATTTTGTTTCGATACCGAAACTACAGGATTGGATATGTTTACCGATGATTTGGTGGGACTTTCGTTCTGCTTTGTCGAGGGTGAAGCATATTATGTGACATTGCCCGAAAATAAAAGTGAGGCATTCGAAGTTTTGCACGAGTTTAAAGCGGTATTTCAAAACAACAGTATTGAAAAAATAGGTCAGAACATTAAGTTCGATTTATTAATGCTGAAACAATACGGCATCGACTTGAAAGGAAAACTTTTCGACACCATGATTGCTCATTATCTTATTCAGCCCGATTTGCGACATGGAATGGATTATCTGGCCGAAATTTATCTGAATTACAAAACCATTCATTACGAAGATTTGGTAGGAGGCAAAGGTAAGAATCAGGCAAGTATAAGAACAGTCGACATTGAAAAATTGTGTGACTACGCAGCTGAGGATGCAGATATTACTTTCCGTTTGAAACAGGTGTTGGAACAGGAGTTGAGAAACAACGATCTGGAAAAATTATTTTACGATATAGAAATGCCATTGGTACACGTATTGGCAACAATGGAACACAACGGCGTAAGAATTGATAGTGAAGCATTGACTCAAAGTTCTGTTATTTTGACTAAAGAAATGGAAGATCTTGAGAAAGAAATTCATCAGTTAGCCGGATACGATTTCAACGTTAGTTCTCCAATGCAAGTGGGTGAAATTTTATTCGACCGGCTCAAACTCGACGAAAAAGCAAAGAAAACAAAAACCGGACAATATTCGACATCCGAAGATATTCTGGAAAAAATCCGTTCCAAACATCCAATCGTTGGGAAAATTCTGGATTACCGCGGATTGAAAAAACTGCTAAGCACTTATATTGATGCTTTACCACAAATCATCAATCCTGTAACTGGGAAGGTGCATACTTCATATAACCAGACCGTAGCCGCTACAGGTCGGTTAAGTTCCACAAATCCTAATTTGCAAAATATCCCTATTCGCGATGCGCAGGGAAAGGAAATCCGAAAAGCATTTATTCCCGACGAAGGCGATATTTTTCTCAGTGTCGATTATTCTCAAATCGAATTGAGGATTATGGCACACCTGAGTTGCGATACCAACATGGTCGAAGCATTCAACAGCGGACATGACATTCATACAGCCACTGCCGCCAAAATCTATAAAATTTCACTCGAAGAAGTCACTACCGACATGCGTCGCAAGGCAAAAACAGCGAACTTCGGAATTATCTATGGCATTTCCACTTTCGGATTATCTGAGAGGTTGGGAATTCCGCGAGCTGAAGCAAAAGAATTGATCGATGGCTATTTCAGCACTTACCCTGAAGTAAAAAAATATATGGATAATGCCATTCAAAAAGCGAAAGCGAAGGGTTACGTCGAAACTTTGTTCGGACGCAAACGATTCCTGCCGGATATCAATTCGCAAAACAGTGTCGTTCGTGGTTTTGCCGAACGAAATGCCATCAACGCTCCCATTCAGGGTTCAGCTGCCGACATTATCAAAATTGCAATGATTAATATTCAGAAGCGTTTAGATTCCGAACAAACCCATGCAAAAATGACCATGCAGGTACACGATGAGTTGAATTTCACTGTTCCAAAATCCGAAATTGAGTTTATAACAAAACTAGTGAAAGATGAAATGGAAAATGCTATTAAACTGAATGTCGCATTGGTAGCCGATTGTGGCGTGGGTACCAATTGGCTTGAGGCACATTAACAAAGCTTCATCTTCTATCAATTAATTGACAATCAGTAATTTAAATTTAATTTCGGCTATTAACATTTTTTAATTTAGGAACATTTTTATCACATATCTATATAATAATCAGAATTTTGGTTATTGGTTAATAGATAAAAACATATAATTTATATAGAAATTATTCTAAATTAGGCAAACGAATGCTACCAATATAGTAGCATTCGTTTTATTCTATTTATATTTGCTGAAAAATTTCTTTAATACATTGAGATGAGGATCAATACCAAAATACGCTATGGATTAAGAACGATGATTGAAATTGCAAATTCAACCGACCCTTCAGGTGTGTTGCAGAAAGATATCGCGAAGAATCAACGTATTTCTTTGAAATATTTGGACAGTATTATTTCGGCGCTCAAAGTTAAGGGGCTTGTAACAAATTCAAAAGGTCGTGGAAGTGGTTATCGTTTAACCAAAGAACCAAGTGAAATCACCATGTTGGATATTTACACGGCATTTGAACAAATTGTTGTAGTTGAGTGTATAAATAATAAAGGGTTTTGCGAAAGAGCAACCCACGAATGTAAAGCAAGAAGCTATTGGAGTGGTTTTGAGAAAGAATTTATGGAACTACTTTCAAAAAAAAATCTTGAACAGATTATTCTGGAGACTCACTATGAATGTCTGGATCTAATATAACGCCTATCAAAAGAGGCTAGAATTTTTTTTAAATATTTTTTTACAGTGTCTTCCTACAAATGTTATAGGATTAATGAGATACAAAATATCAAATATATTCTTTGATGCAATTAATATATTTTTTTAAAAATAATCCTACTATTGCTATAGCATTGGTTTAATAAAAAAGACAAATAAACACTATTAAGATCATGACTAAAATTTCTAAACTGCTACTTCTAATGATGCTCTGTTTTTCGGTTTCTGGCATCAATACTGTTGTAGCGCAAACGCTCAAACTGAATCCAAAAGGATCGACTATTACTATTTCGGGAACGACCAATGTTCACGATTGGAAAAGTAAAGTCACTTTGATGACTGGAGAATTGACATTAAACGGGGACAAAAAAGTACAATCATTGACAGTAGAAATTCCTGTGAAGTCAATCAAAAGCGATGAAAAATTGATGGACACTAAAACTTATGAAGCTTTTAACGCTGCAAAAAATCCATCTATCACATTTAAATTAACAGATGTATTGCAAATAAATGGCAATGATATTACTGTAACAGTAACAGGTAATCTTACTATGGCAGGTACTACCCGAAAAATAGTATTAAAATCCACAGGAAAAAACACAAAACCAGGAGTCTATGAATTCAAAGGAAATGTGAATTTAAAAATGAGCGATTTTGGAATGAAAGCACCTACCGCATTGATGGGTGTGATGAAGGTTGGAGATGTAGTAAACTTATCGTTCGTCGCAGATTTCGAAGGAAATCCTGATTTAAAAAATCTCTCACAATTATAATAACGGTTATATAAAAAATTTCACAAACTAAATTAAGAGAAAAGATGAAAAAATCAGTTCTTTCATTAGCCGCTGCTCTATGCATGAGTAGCATGTTATTTGCACAGTTTCGTCCAACAGACAAAACAGGAATAAATGTCTTTGAAACGCCTAAAACTGAAAATACATTCGATGGGGTAAAAGTAACATTTGGTGGAGGATTTACTCAGGGCTTTCAAACTTTGGAGCATAGCAACGAGGCTGTTTCTGTGCCAAAGCCTGCTGTGAATCCCGTCGGAGCTAAAGCTGGTAGCGATGCCTATGATGCCACTAAACTAACTCCCATCAGACCGGGATTT
>QKGU01000072.1 GCA_003250325.1 Paludibacter sp. | reverse complement strand
AACTTTCAATATATTTCTCGAGCGTATCATCGCTCATTTGCATATTTTTTCTGTTTTCGTATAGTTTTGCTTTTTCAAGATAATAGCAATACGAACAGTTTAAGTTACAGCTTGACCCAATTGGTTTGGCCATAACATATGTTGGCATTGACAGAGGATTGAAAGCAATGGTTTTTTTCATCTTTAAAAAATCTATTTTATCAATGGATTCACATGAATCTTTTCAAGGAAAACAAAGATACAATATATCTAGCGATAAAACCAAAATGAGGCTATCTCAAAATAAAAATTGAGACAGCCTCTTATAATTTATATTTAGTCACTTATATGAGTATTAGCTCTAAAATTGAGCTATCATATTTTTATATAAACATCTAAAATTATTCATCTATTTGTAATACTCCAGCAAATCCACCATTTCTTGCCAGCTTTATGGTAAATGAGGTCTTATCATTAAATCCGGAGATAGTTTTTCTATAGTCCATTGCTTGCCTATCAGCATTAATTCCATCTTCAAAACAAATTGCCTTATAGTTTTTTCCATTTTGCAGGAAATCCAGATTAACCTTAACTTCTCTCGACTGGTTATTAGTCATACCACCGATAAACCATTTATTTGCTTTTCGTTTAGCGACTATAATATATTCACCTACTTTAGCTTCCAAGACACGAGTTTCATCCCACGTTGTAGGAACTTGAGTGATAAACTCAGTACATTCAGCATTTTGATAATACCGAGTTGGATTGTCGGCTAACATTTGTAATCCGCTTTCGAAGATGACAAACAGAGCCATTTGGTAGGCACGAGTACCTATACTCGCAGAGTTGGGGCGCATACTACAGTACACCTCGGGCTGCATATTAATCATAGCTCCCGGAGTATAATCCATTGGTCCAACTGCATTACGCATAAATGGAAAGTAGATTGAATTATTCGGAGTACAAGAGTTCATCTGCTCCATTCCCCTCACTCCTTCATACGATATTACATTCGGGAATCTGTATTCTAAACCTGCAGGTTTAAACGAACCATGAAAATCAACAAGAATTTTATATTTAGCTGCTTCTTTGGCTACCCTTTCGTAATAATTTACCATACATTGGTCGCTTCTGTCCATAAAATCAATTTTCACACCTTTTATTCCCCATTCTGAGAAGGTTTTGAAAATCTCCATATTCTTTTCGACTGTAAGCCATGTAAGCCAGAGTATGATCCCTACATTTTTCTCTTTCCCATAACGTATAAGTTCATGTAAATCAATTTTAGGATTTGGAGTATATGGATCTTCAGTGGTCATAGCCCAACCTTCGTCCATAATGATATATTCCACGCCATACTTAGCTGCAAAATCGATGAAGTATTTGTAAGTATCAAGATTGTACCCCGACACAAAGTTTACATCCGGCCCATAAGGAGCTGCACCATTCCACCATTCCCAACTCGCTTGTCCTGGCTTTATCCATGTGTAATCTTCTATTTCACATTTTGATGAAAGCTGCATTGTTATTGTATTTTCAACAAGTTCTTTATCTTCCTTTGAGATAACGAAATATCGCCATGGGAATGTCCTTTTTGCATTTGTTTTTGCAATATAATCCGCTTCTTTCAAGAATTTGAGGCTACGATCACCATCAGAACCAAATTCTAATGGCTGCTTAGGGAATTTTGATCTAATAGCACTTTCGCCGGTTCCTTGAAGAAACATAGCAGGGTAATCAATCAAATCTGCCTCTGAAATTAGAATTTTGTATGGAGTTTTGGCTTCTACCAAGACAGGGAGCGTAGACATATGGTCATTTTCTTTCCATTTACTTACATACAAATGCGAATATTCTTCTTCGTAAGCTGTTTTAAAATTTCCCGGTTGTTGGATATGACAAAAATAGTCAGAGTCGAAACGAAGATTAAAATCCTCATTCAACACTTTAATCTCCTTTTTATTCAAATTAGTAATAAAGCGGTAGGCTACAGCATTGTTAAACACTCTAAATTCAACAGAATAGCCTCCTTTAAAAGACATTTTCAACACATTACAATTGCTTATTACGCTTGAAAACTTAAGTGGAATTATCGGCTTCAATTCTTCATTGATGATGCTATTTTTACTACCAAGCAATTTTGGATTTAGCCCTAATATCTCATCTGAGAGATAGAGTGCCATATCGCAATTATCCAATAAGCTTTCATTTTGATATGAAACCGAATAATAAATTTTGTTAGATATATTTATGCTAACCTTAATTTGTTCGTTTGGTGATCGGACAATAAGTTTTTTTTGAGAGTAGATATAAAAAAAACAAGAAAATAAACACAGGATAATTAAACTAATTCTTTTATTCTTTTTCATACTTTTATTCTTTTAGAAAAAACAAAAGACGGACTATATAGACTAACATCCGCCTTTTGAAATAGATAAACTAAACATCACTTACTTAACAATACCTTAAAAAGAGAATTTCCATTTGCTGTTTTAACTACTACTATATATATGCCATTAGGATAATTGAGATTTAGATTGATTCTTTCGTTTGTTGAATAAGACGCTTGAACATTCCCAAAAATATCCATGACATCAACGATTGCTTTGCCTGAAGTTATTACCTCTATAGTTCCACGCGAAATTGTGGGATAGACAACTATTTTTTCTGTCTGATTATTCTGAATTGCTGTTCCTGGATTCACCTTCTGAATCTGCCAAATAGCACCACTTTCCTTATCTGCATATACATAAGAGTTGGCTGTAGTGGCATCAAAATTAAATAGTTTACTACTTTGCCATACCCCTTTCATAACAAAAGTGCAATCTTCCTGTTTAAGAATGTTTACTTGACCATCATTATCCGTCTTATTGCCTAAACGCAATCTCCAATAAGAATCATTATAGCTAACCAAATAGCTGCCTTTCATTGAAACATTATAAATATCTGTTTTTCCAGAAACAGGAATAAACTTAAAAATGAAATTTTCATTTTTTTCTACTAAAGGATTGATGCAAAAATCGCCTTCGAATGAGTTTACTTTATATTGTAAATACATTCCGGAATAAAAATGCTTAATATAATACTCAGTATCAGGAGCTATATTACTTTGACAATCTTCTTGATGAGATTTTTTTTTTGATGCTTCAACACCTATTTCAGCGGCAGATGCCCAATTATGCCCATTCACTTCTGATTTCGCTATAAATTTTAAGAATCGGGCTTGAGGTTTAGATAGTATATTTACTGACTGTACGCTTGAATTATTTGCGAACTGTCCACTCATAGCAGGTTCACCCCACACATTCGGGTCATTGCTGAAATAAACTTCGTAGCTGGCTACTCTTCCGTTGGAGCCATCAAGACGTCCCTGATATGTGAATTTTTCGACTGTATACTCGTCCAGCATATCAATCACAATTTCATGTGGGTAAGTTGGTTCGTTGGTTCCCCAGGGAGTATGCCATATCGTATTCTCATTATCATCAATAGCATATTTTGCATCGTTTCCATTTTGTTGACTCGAAACCTTAGCTATTCGCCATTTTGTTTTATCAATCACTACATAAAAATATTTCTCAGATTCCATACTATCGAAATATCCATTTCGTTTGCAATAAGCTTTGACAGTCCCGGCATCCTGTAAATCAAAAGGCTCTTTATATAGTTGAAATTGCCCTCCATCGATGCTGTAATAAATTTCGGCAGCGTTAGTACTTGTGCTTAATGTTACAATTCCGCCTTTATTGCGTTCAATCTCTACCGCCGCACATACCAGACTTTCAACACGCGCTTTTTTTGACAATTGTTCGTTTGTAAGTTGGCTCGAAAGCGGTAAAATCATAAAATTAAACAGTGTATAGTCGGCACGCAATTCATATTTTGACATTACATCAGCTCCACAACTAGCATTTCCCAATCCACGCATTTCAGCATTTAA
>QKGU01000181.1 GCA_003250325.1 Paludibacter sp. | reverse complement strand
CCATAAACAGTACACGAAGAAGAGAATACTATATTTTTTATCTTATGTATTGGCATCAATTGCAAAAGATTGATCAACGACACCAAATTATTCCGATAATAAAGAAGTGGTTTTTCTACAGATTCACCAACAGCCTTACTAGCAGCGAAATGAATAATCGCATCGAAATTATTATGTTTTTCGAACATTCTGTCCATACTCACATAATCAACACAATCTATATTTTCGAATGCAGGACGAATACCCGTAATCTTCTCAATACCGTTCAACACTTCTATATTGGAATTTGAAAGGTTGTCTACAATAACAACTTCAAACCCCATCTTCTGAAGTTCCACAACGGTATGTGATCCGATATAACCAGTACCTCCTGTAACTAATACTTTAGCCATAATTACTTATTTAAATAGTTTTTCCGGATAAACTCCTTTACGGATTAATTCATTGATTTTAAGCACAACCTGCGGACGATCTTCAGCATAAGTTACGCCAAACCATTTTGATGGTGTATCCAGCACTTTACAAGTAGCTTTACCCTGCACGATCAAATCATTTACTGCCAAAGGAATATAGAATTCCGATTTCAGTTTCTGTCCGTTTTCAGCTAAGAATTCTTTGAAAAATTGTTCTGAATAATCAAAATAATCAGGAGTAAATCCCCACATATTCATTGACACAGGTGTATTCGAGTGTATAGACACTTCTTCTCCGTTTTCATCCAGAAAAACGATTGAGCCACCTTTCTCTTCGATATGCGTACGTTCTACCACATTCTGCAATAAATTATCTTCATCAACAACACACACACCACGACTTACAGCTCCACTTTCTGAAAGAGTGTTACCCACACGGTAACCCACCATGCAGTATTCGTTTTGTTTTCCTTCAACACTACGCAAAAAATCAGCTAAAATAGCAAACGATTCCTGACCATAAAAATCATCTGCATTGATTACTGCAAACGGCTCTTTAATGGCATCCTTGCCCATCAAAACGGCGTGATTAGTTCCCCATGGTTTTTCACGTTCAGGATTATACGAAGAACCTTCAGGCACTTTCGAAATTTCCTGAAAAACAACGTCTGTGTCAATCAGATTTTTAAACTTGTCGATAACAACTGTTCTGAAATCGCTTTCGAAGCTCGAACGGATAACAAACACGATTTTGCCAAATCCAGCTCTGATTGCATCATAGATGGAATAATCCATGATTGTTTCGCCATTAGGCCCTAAACCGTCAAGCTGTTTTAAACCACCATAGCGACTTCCCATTCCTGCCGCTAAAACAAATAAAGTTGGTTTCATATTTTTTTATTATTTATTTGAGGTGCAAAATTACTCATAACTTTTTAAATTTGAAATTTTTTATTGTCCGAATTTTGAACAATTTAGCACAACAAATTACCTGCTGACTACCTGCGTTTTAAACCCTGCTGTTGAAAACTTTTAATTAATTTTAATTGACTCGCGATTCGAAAAAAATTATCTTTGTAGAACAAACGAATGCACAATAATGACAAGAGGCAGAATAAGAGCAACATACATAATTTACCTATTAGTTGGAATTATAATCTCACTTTCGATAATAATCTCGATAAATTACAACAAAAAAGAAAATCAGACAGAAGTTAAAACCACTCACTATTCCGATTGCGACCATGTTCGTTGGGCGAATGCACCCATATCACCCAGCGAAAAATTAAACGATTTGAACGACGCACACTTAATGCACGCTGAGAAAAATGGTCTAAAGCAACCTTTTTTATCGAATGATGATTTTAATACAAGAATAGAAGATTGTCTGAAAAAGTCAATACTCGTAGAAGTTACCGACAATAAATTTTACCAACTTAAATCACTTACCCACTCCTACCCTTTTCTTATTCCAGAAGCAGTGGATATGATTAATGAAATTGGGTATCGGTTTCAAGAGCGATTAAAAGAAAAAAAATACAAAAATTTTCGTTTCCGAATCACTTCTTTGCTTCGTTCAGAAGAAACACAAAACAAGTTGAGTCACAGAAATCATAATGCCACATCTCATTCTGCTCATTTGTACGGAACGACAGTAGATATTTCATACAAAAATTTTTACAACATAGACAACGATTCGATAGAAAGCAGCTGGGAAGGGATTCAGGCACTAACAAAAGTTATAACCGATATGCGAAAAGAATGCAAGCTTCTTGTTGTGAGAGAAAGAAAGCAAGCCTGTTTTCACATAACTGTAGTTGTATGCAGACCGCACGAAGAAGAAAAATTATAGCGTTTTTAACAGTACTGCATACCGAAAGAATAAATTTTTAATTAACTTTGCATCCGCAAAAACACTAAGGGGTTTTAATTTTAATGACTTCGTAGCTCAGTTGGTAGAGCAACAGACTCTTAATCTGTGGGTCGTGGGTTCGACCCCCACCGGGGTCACTAAAACAAGAAAAAGCTATTTCAAATAAATGAAACAGCTTTTTCTTTTCTATTATTGATGTTCAGTACGCAACAGATCGTTTACAGTTTTTACGGGATTAAATGTAGCCACCGGTACTTCTACAAATATAGTATTCCAATCGCTCATTGCTCCGTTCCACAAACCCGGCAGTTCTAATGCTTTAAGTTCTTTACCGTTTTTCGATTTTAGCGAAATAAACCCGGTTTTCTTATCTACATATTTCAATAAATCAAATTTTTTGCCCTTGTAATTTTTCACTGCACAAACCAGATCCACCGGGTTAAAATGAGTCGACTGCTGCATAAGTTGTTTATCTGTTGGATTGCTTAGGTTGATTTGCGAGCTTTCCAGAATCTGAGGTGAAACAGTTGCATCAGCATTCACTGTCAGAAATGGACCGCCACCAGGTTCGCCTTCGTTTTTCACCATGCCACAAACACGAATCGGACGATTGAGTTTTCCTATAAGATAAGCTCTTAACTCATCGTGCGACATTGACTTTAAATCAGAGTGATGATTATTCAACCTTACTTCACAGAATTGAGCAATAACTGCCAATTTAGCCTCACTAATTGATTCATTTTCGAGTTCTTTGAGAAATGCAAAACATTGTTTTTGAACACCAACAAGCAATCCGGCAATAATCTTTTTATATTTTACAGTTTCCGCCTTAAGTGAATCGGGAACCACATTATCAATATTTTTCACAAAAATAACATCTCCATTCAGGTCGTTCAGGTTTTCGATCAACGCACCATGACCACCCGGACGAAAGACCAATTGATCTTTATCTCTGAAAGGTTGATTGTTTTCATCTGCGGCTATCGTATCGGTCGACGGTTTTTGTTCCGAAAATCCAACTTTATATTTCACCGAGAATTTCTTTTCGAAATAATCTACAGACTCTTGCAAGTGTTTTTCAAACAGAAATCTATGTTCTTTAGAAACTGTGAAATGGATATTCACATTACCCGATTTATTTGAAGCATATAGTGCCCCTTCCACCAAGTGTTCCTGCATTGGCGTTCTGCTTCCATCTGCATATTTATGAAACTTCAGCAAGCCTTTTGGCAAAGAGCCGTAATTCAAACCAGAAGCAAGCAGTAGGTTTTTCACCACCGCTTTATAATTTTTAGTTTCGATTAATTCCGAAATAGATTTATTTTCATTCGCTTTACAAACATTATTCAAATCATCGTAAAATGCAAATTTTTCAATCTCTTCAAAAAACTTTTTCATAAATGCATTTTGTGGTTCATCGCTTTCACCATCCACAAATTCGAACAAGTCTTTAAACATACGGCTCGCAGCACCCGAAGCAGGTACAAATTTTATAATTTCAGCATTTGTCTGCAAGTAATCTTCCCATTCGCTCAACACTGTAGAAACTTCACTGTCATCCATTCTGACTATTCCGTTTCCAACTCCTGCAGCCGACTTAATTTCGAGATAAGGAAATCCCTGTTCAAAAGATTTCAATTGACCTTCAATCTGATCCGGAGTAATTCCTCGACTTTTCAATACAAGTTCATCGTTTTTTGTAAGCATCTTTTCTTTGGTTATTTATTTTGTATAAAATTAATTTTCTCCTAACTGAACTTTCAGCAATTTAACATCCTTTCTTCTTTGATTTAATTCGGACAAATAGTTCACAATTCGAACATAAGCATCATAATCAACGAGCGTCAACTCTTCCAACGAAGTATAAGAAGTAGCCGCATATTCGAATGCTTTATCGAGATCGCCTAAAATTTCGTAAGCAATAGCAATGTTATTGGCTGCCTGAGATTTCAACCAGTTACTTTTTGTTTTTTCGAAAGCCGATTTCCACAAATCAATAGCAAATGTCCAGTTTTTCACGTAAACGGAATCCATCGCCTGTTTCATTACTTTATTCGATGGATTGTAAAAATACCGATCCGTTTTTTCCCAATAAGGCACGAAACGGTTTATCGAATTCCGTCCCACTGTTATCGCAGCATCAATCAAAGCATCCGATCGTACAGGTAACTGATTCATGGCTCTTGTTCGCCCATAATCCTCTCCTTCCCAATAAAGTGTATCTTTGAATTGCTCAAGTCTTGCCCTTGAATTATTTTTATAATAAACGCTCCATTCCGTTTCTATCTTTACTTCAAGCGAAGCCAGATATCTGCTGAATTCATTGTCGTAATACTCATTAAGGTCGTCGTTCACTTTAATTTTATCGAGCGAAAGAATCACATCAGCATCATATTCATTGCAAAGACTTTTTACCTTTTCTGAATTGAACAATTGCTTTGCCGAGAAATTTTCAGAGGAATTTATTGAATTAATAATCGGTGTCACCTTTGTAAAAAAATCCTTGCTTTGCATTTCATCGCTAAGTGCGCTAACACAAAAAATCGATAAACTATCGGTATTTATCAATACTTTTTTAGGATTTTGATTAATCAGTTGAGTGGTATGTCCGTATTCAACAGGTTGAACAACCGTGTTGTTTACAAGCAACAAATTATGTACATCTGCATCAAAAGCAACTTTTGCCGGACGCAACACATCAAGGCTTGTATACAATAAATTTGTACAGGATGATAATAAAATAACAACTAAACCAAGGCTTATAAATTTTGTTTTTAGCGTATTCATATCAAATAAGTAGTTACAAGTTAATAGCTACAGGTTACAAGTCATTATATCTGAATCTCAAAAATATTTCAATAAACAATACTTACTATATAGTCTTCTGTCAAAATATAATTAAATTCTATTCGATCCTAACTTCCAGTCCATCGTATGCTAATTCAACATTCTCGGGCAAAATAGCATTCACAGCAGCATGTAATCCCATATCGTGACTCATATGAGTAAAATATGTTTTTCTAGCACCAATTTTTTTCGCCAGATTCAACGCTTCATCCAACGACAAATGAGAAATATGCTCATTTATTCTTAATGCACTCAGAATTAAAACATCCAGATTTTGGAGTTGTTCAACAGCATCATCAGCAATCGTTTTTACATCTGTAAGATAAGCTACATTTTTAATTCTAAAGCCCAAAATCGGCAACTTATAATGGTGAATGCGTATCGGTTGTATTGTCGTATTTCCGATCGAAAAAGCATTCGTATCGATCTGATGAAGTTCTATTGAAGGAACGCCCGGGTATTTATTTTCGGCAAAACAATAGGGCATATTTCGCTGAATAATATCCAATACTTTTCTTTCGGCATATACATGCGCTTTCCCTAACGGGCGCACATCATCCAATCCACCAATATGATCGTAATGTTCATGCGTCAACAGTATCGCCGACAATTTTGATACTTTATTGTCAAGCAATTGTTGACGAAGATCCGGACCACAATCGATCATTATTTCATTTTCATCATCCGAAATCACAACAGAAGCTCTCAGCCTGCTGTCTTTAGGATCAGAAGATGAGCAAACAACACAATTACAGCCTACCTGCGGCACACCTGTTGAAGTTCCGGAACCCAGAAAAAGTACTTTCATAACTTTATTTCAGCAAAAACTCAGCTATTATTTAAATGTATATTTTATAAATTCATCCGAATCCTCCATTCCGATGGATATAGATTATTGCACCTGTTTCCAACATTTTTCACCCAGCCAAGTGCCTGTGCTTTGTAAGTAATAAGCACATGACCACGTTCAACATTGGGTAGCTGGATAGATTCCTTCTTCAAAAAAGCAATTGCAGTTTCGTAATCGACATCCGCTTCTACAACCGAATTTCTATCCAACATTTTTGATAAAGCAATGCTAGGAGCAGGAATAAAATCATTTCCTTTCATTTCGCCCAAAAGTATTCCCGAATGAAGGCATTGTAACTGTTTAACTAACACTGTAAAATCAGAAAGATGTTTTTTATCGTAAGCAGTTATTTTGTTATCATCCGAAACAATTTCCCATTTCTCGGCATCCTTCAGTTTCAATGATTTTAACTCAGGTTTGATGGTTGGTTTATTCGACTTCTTCGAGTCATTCTTCAGCTTCAGTTTTCTTTCTACTTCAGCTGTTTTTCTCATTACAGACAAGAAAAAACCTTCGCCCTTTGTTTTATGCGGATAGAAACGGTAACCAAAATCACTTACGGTAATATCCGGATTCCCATTTAAATCTAATTTCAACAATTCCGCACCCAATTCATCGCAAATCCAGCGAACATTTTCTTCGTTTTCTTCCCGGTTGTATGTACAGGTGCTGTACACCAAAATCCCATCGGTTTTCAGAGCATCCCAAACCGACTCCAATATCTCACGTTGGCGTTCGGCACACAATTGCACATTGCGCAACGACCATTCCTGAATAGCTCCGGCATCCTTTCGAAACATTCCTTCACCCGAACAAGGAGCATCAATTACAATAGCATCGAAAAAGTCGGGCAGTTTATCAAAATCCTTTGGTTCATTATTCGATACCACCACATTAGGATTGCCCCACTTAATAATATTTTCTGCTAAAATATAAGCTCTTGAACGTATTATTTCGTTGCACACCAACAAGCTATCGCGGGATAATGTTTGTGACAAAAGCGTTGATTTTCCTCCCGGAGCAGCACATAAATCAAGAACAGTTGACGCATCAGGAAAGAATTGTTTTACCGCCTGCGAAAGAAACATGGAACTCGCCTCCTGAACGTAATAGACTCCCGCATGAAACAAAGGATCTGCAGTAAAGAGGGGACGTTCGGGCAAATAATATCCCAAATCGCACCAAGACACTTTTTCTGCAGATGGGACGTACTCGACTTTATCATTAACACGCACACTTATAGGAGGTTCTTCCTGCAACGCATTCATAAATAAATCAAATTCCTTCTCTCCTATTAAATTACAGGTACGGTCAATAAACGCCTGAGGTAATTGCATATCTTCTGTTTAAGTCACAAAATTACAATTTTACATTTTCACATTAGCAATAACCTGTAGATTTCTTTTGTTAAAGTGCATTTACCAACAGTTCGATAATAGCAGCATATTCTTCATCGGTCAGATAAACCTTCTGAGGATTCATTTCAAAAGTACTACCAAAAGTATAACCATCTACATATTTAGGTACAATATGGAAATGAAGATGAGGCAGCTTATCGGAATACGCACCATAATTTATTTTTTCGGGAGAAAATACTTTCTGTATAGTTTCAGCCACTTTACACACATCGTCCATAAACGCATTTCGTTCTTCGACTGGCAATTCGAATAATTCATTTACATGGCCATTGTAAGCCACTACACATCTTCCTCGGTAACTTTGTTCCTTAAAGAGAAACAAGGTCGACACTTTCAAAGGACAAATTTCAATCATCAGGCTTTTTTGCAATTCATTTCGCTGACAATAAAGGCAATCAGGAGAAGTTTTCATTTTCTTATTTTTTATTTTATGTACAAAAAGAAAGCAGTGACATCTTTCATAACACCACTGCTTTCATATATTTTTCAACGACTTATCAGGATTTCTCCTCATCTAAAATACGTCTGGCAATATCCAAAATATGGGTATCGTCCAACATAACTAAACCACCATCGGGACCCGGTTCTATATGAACACCCACACTTTTACCATCTTTGTAATTATGGCCTCCAAAATAATTACGTACCGTTTCTTTTTCCAGACCAAGTTCTTCTGCGATCTTGGTCATACTACCGCTTGGGAGCGCATCCTTCACTCTACGTAGCTCGTTGAATGTTATCGTTTTAGTCATGACAATAAGTATTAGAGTTAGTAAATATGTAATTCTAAAAGTGCAATAAACATACAGTTTTATTTTTAAACTTCAAAATTTTTTATAGAATTTTTCAACAAATAATTATTTCTAAATTAATTTAAAACGTCATCGTTCTAAAAAACAGATTATTAGAAACACGGTTCATTTCCATTAAAAACAATTTATAACTAAGAATAAAATTTTGAATCCGAATTTATTTTTTCTGCAACTCGAGATAAAAATTTGCAATGGTCTCAATTCCCTTATAAAATAAATCCAACGGAAAATTTTCGTTTGGTGAATGTATTGCATCCGATTCCAATCCAAATCCCATCAATATCGGCTTCACATTCAATACCTGTTCAAATATAGGAACAACTCCGATACTTCCACCCCGCCGAACAGGTAAAGGTTTTTTTCCAAAAACCTTTTCATATGCTCTTTCTGCCGCTTTATATTCAACAGAATCTATCGGACAAACATAACTTTGAGCCCCATGAAGTGAAACAACCTTAATGTCTATATAAATTGGAGTAATGCTTTTTATATAATCTTCGACCAGCTTAGCTATTTTCTCGTATTGCTGATGAGGTACTAAACGGGTTGATAATTTAGCAAAAGCTTTTGATGGCAAAACTGTTTTAGCTCCTTCACCCGTATAACCACCCCATATACCACAAATATCCAACGTTGGTCTGATACCCGTCCGTTCAAGTGTCGTGTAACCAACTTCTCCGAAAACATCTTTAATGTCCAGATTCTTTTTATATTCTTCTTCATTAAACGGAATTTGCGCGATTAAACTCCGTTCATAATCCGAGACCTCTTCAACATCATCATAAAAACCGGGAATTGCAATTTGGCCATCACTATTGGTAAGCTGAGCAATTATTTTGGCAAGTTCATTAATTGGATTAGCTACCGCTCCGCCAAAGATTCCTGAATGAAGGTCGCGGGATGCCGATGTAACCTCTATCTGCCAATATGCTAATCCTCTCAATCCGGTTGTGATACTCGGCAAATCGGCAGACAACATACTTGTATCCGAAACCAAAACCACATCACAAGCAAGCAACTCTTTGTTCTTTAAACAAAACTCTTCTAGGCTTGGAGAACTAATTTCCTCCTCTCCTTCCAACAAAAACTTCACATTGCTTTTAAGCAAATCGTTTTTCATCAATATTTCAAATGCTTTTGCATGCATAAATGACTGGCCTTTATCATCGTCAGCTCCACGGGCAAATATCTTACCATCTCTTATTTCAGGCTCAAACGGATTTGACACCCACAAATCGAGTGGTTCTGCCGGCATCACATCGTAATGTCCATAAACCAATATTGTTGGGTATTGTGAATCAATATACTTTGTTGCAAACACGACCGGATTTCCGGCAGTTTCCATTATCATAGAATTGTCCACACCCGCTTTCAACAATAATTCCTGCCACTTTTCAGCACATTGCCTTATTTCATCTTTTCGATGACTATGTGCACTCACACTCGGGATTCTAATCAAATCAAACAATTCTTCTAAAAAGCGTTCTTTGTTTTCCTGAATGGAATCTTTAATCAATTTATCCATGAATTTATATTTATTTAAAAGTGATCAAAACAAAAAAAAACAGTATTTAATAACCCTTGCAATATAATTTTAAAACAAAATTTCCGTTATACACATGTAGACTTTCCATCTTTTTTTTGTGAAATTCGATTTTTATTTCCTCAAATATAACACAAACATTTCAAAACAAAAGTATAAGCATTTTTTATAAAAATGAGATTTATATATTATTGCAGTTGTGTATTGAGAGTATTTTAAGTATTTTTGCAACCTTTACAAGGATTAAACTCACTTGTACATTAGCATTAAATGCATACATTACTCTGTAAATCAACTTAATTATCATCATCAATTATTTTTCTTGCTATTTCAAGTAAAACAGGAACTAATTTAATTCTATGAAAAAAATATACATTATTCCTTTTACAGTTATTTTACTAATTCTCATTGGTTGCTCATCGCAAAAAAAAGTAGCTTATTTCTCAGGAATTAGCTCAAGCTCCGCCGATTCAATCAACAAATCATTTTACAAAGCTCACGAAGCCAGAATATGTGCAGGAGACATGCTATCTATAACTATCACTGGCTTAGATCCGCTTGCTGTTGCGCCATTTAATCTTCCACTGGTTTCTTACGCCACTCCGGGAAGCGATCAATTATATTCTGCTCCTACACTCCAAAGTTATCTGGTCGACATAAACGGAGACATCAACTTCCCTGTTGTCGGAACAATAAAGCTTATAGGACTTACAAAATCAGAAGCTATCAAAGAGATCAACACCAAACTTTCACCATATCTAAAGAACGCTATTGTAACCATTCAGTTCATGAATTATAAAATTACTGTTTTGGGCGAAGTTATGCGTCCGGGACAATACACCATAAACAATGAAAGGGTGACGATATTAGATGCATTAGGATTAGCCGGCGATATGACCATATATGGCAAAAGAAATAATGTATTGATAACAAGAGAAAACGATGGAAAACTTGAATTTATACGATTAAACCTCAATACTGAAGAAGTGTTTAAATCGCCTTATTTTTACCTGCAACAAAACGACGTAGTATATGTTGAACCCAACACAGTGAAATCGATAGCAGCTCAAAACATATCTTTGTATTTGTCTACTGTATCAACCTTAGCCACTGTAATTGCATTAATATTTTCAATTACAAAATAAGCCTTGTAAATATAAAAAGTTCAGCAGCTCATCTCTCAAATAAAATTCTATAAAATGGAAAATCCGAACACGACTATAAAAAACAATGAGGTTGTCAACGTCCATACTGTACACCCAACAACTAACACAAATACAAATACTCCTCCCGCAGAAGCCATAGACATACGAGAATTAACATTCAAATATTTACGCAAATGGTATTGGTTTGTTGCAGCTGTATTCATTTGTTTTGTGATTGCTTATGCCTATCTTAAAATTACAAACGTACAATACCAGGTTCAATCTTCCATTTTACTACGCAAAGACCCGGGGCAATCCGGTTTGCTGGACATGTCTATGCTGGATGGATTAGGAATACCAAGCGCATCTTCGAAAGAAGTAGAGGATGAGATCCAGGTTCTTTCATCTAAAACAATTACAACAAACATAATCAAATCGCTGGGAACTGAAACCGAATACTTTGTCAAAAAAGGGGTTAAGTACACAGAATTATACCCAACGACACCTTTGAGGCTGATTGTTCCTAGCTCCTTCAATGATACAGCAAAGAACCCGATAGAATTCAACATAAAAAGATCTGATGACTCATACAAGATAAGTTATGAGTGGAACAAAAACGAAGGGCAGACTATTGTTGAAAATTTAAGTAGCCCTATCAAAACTCCTTATGGGACATTTAAACTTCAGCAAATATCAGATATAGAAGTTGGAGCTTCGTATAGAATAAAAAGCTACCCATACAGACTATTAACGGAAATATACTCCACATCGATAAATATTACTCCTGCCACAAAAAAATCAAATGCAATAACCGTTTCAACAGTCTCAGCCTGCCCGAAAAAAGCGGAAGCTATATTAGACAAACTCATAGAGCTTTACAATTTAGATGCAATTCTTGACAAAAATAAAATTGCAAGCAACACGGCATTGTTCATTCAAGACAGACTTAAGCTTATTGGATCTGAGTTACTGGATGTAGAATTAAATGTAGAGAACTACAAAAAGAAAAACAACTTAACAGACATCTCATCCGAAGCAGAATTATTTTTACAAACTGCCAGCGAATATGACAAGAAATTGGCAGAACTTGAAACCCAGCTAAACCTCGTTGGATACATCGAAAGCTATGTAAAAGACACTAAAAATCAATACGGATTGATACCTGCCAATCTGGGCATAGAAGATAAATCTCTTATCGAAATCATACAGGAATATAACAAAGCTTTACTGGAACGCTTAAAAATAAAACGTACATCGAACGATCAAAACCCTGTAATGACTCAAATGGAACAGCAATTAAAAGAATTGCGCTCCAGCATTACAACCAGTATTGCCAGCATAAAAGCAGGATTAAACATTGCAAAGAAGGATCTTCTTTCAAAAGATTCTCAATTTACGGCCAAGATAAAAGATGTACCTACTCAAGAACGTCAGTATCTTGAAATAAAACGCCAACAGGAAATTAAAGAACGGTTGTATATTTTCTTACTGCAAAAAAGAGAAGAAAATGCGTTAAGTCTGGCAAGCACCATTCCTTCTGCAAAGACATTGGACAAAGCATACACATCAATAACTCCGGTTTCACCAAAACAGATGATGGTTTTTCTGATTGCTCTTATCTTCGGATTAGCAATTCCTACAGGAATCATTTATGTATTAGAGTTGTTTAACAACAAAATTACAGACAAGAAAGAACTTCAAAAGTTAGTAAAAGCACCATTCTTAGGCTCTATTGCTACCAATAAAGAATCTGACAGAATTGTTGTTAGAGAAGGTAAAACGACTCCAATTGTGGAAATGTTCCGATTGATTCGCACTAATATGAATTTCATGTTGAGTGGTAAAAAGTCACCTGTAATCTTGATCACATCTTCAATAAGCGGTGAAGGAAAATCGTTTACATCAATCAATATAGCCATGTCTTTTGCACTTCTCAATAAAAAAGTTATACTTATTGGACTTGATGTTCGCAACCCAATGTTGGGCGAATACATGCACATATCTAAATCAAACGGTATAAGCATGTACCTGGCTGACCCAACCTATAAACCATCTGACATTATTATACCTTCTGAATTTCATCCTTATTTGGATGTTATTCCTGCCGGACCGATACCACCAAACCCGGCAGAATTATTAATAAGCAATCGCCTTGATGAGTTAATTGAAGGTTTAAAAGAGCAATATGATTATATTATTCTCGACTCTGCACCGGTAGGAATCGTTTCCGACACTTATTTGCTGAACAGAGTTGTGGACAACTGTATATACGTTACACGTCAGAACTACACACCGCGTGAAGCCACTTCACTGATAAACGACATTTACAAACACAAACGTATCAACAAAGTTGCGTTGGTATTAAATGGCACCGATGAAAGTTTAGGATATGGATATGGATACGGTTATGGATATAGCAGTGGAAAAACGAGTGAATCTAAAAGCACTAGATCTGTAAAAGTAAATATTTACAAAAGATTCCGAAACAAATAAACAAAATCAATTAAAACACAAAAGACCGGAAAACATTTTCCGGTCTTTTTTTGTTACTTCAGGAAACTTGAAAACTATAAAAAAAAATATAGTTTCCCGAATAAATAAATTAATATGTTGTATTTCAATAAATTAATATCATATTAAAAAAAATAAAAATAACAAAAATATTTCAATACAAATAATTTTATATACTTTTGTCGACTCATTTTTACACAAAACAATAATCATGGAAAACCAATACGAAAATATTGTCTCCTTGGCCAGCCGTTTGTTCGAACAATTTGGCATAAGGAATGTATCAATAGACAACGTATGCACCGAATTAAGAATATCAAAAAAAACATTTTACGTATATTTTCAGCAAAAAGAAGATTTGGTAGATGCCGTATTAACCTATCAGGAAAAACTAAATCAGGAAAAGTATGAGAAGATTTTTAAAGGCAAAAATGCCATCGATTCTTTGATATTAATAATCAAAGAAATAAAAAAGTCGAGTGAAAATGAGCCGGTAGTATTGTGTCACGACCTCGAAAAATATTATCCGAAGGTGTACGAAAAACACGAATTAGTAAAAAAAGAGATTATCAGAATAGGTTTCGAATCAAATTTAAAGAAAGGGATAGAAGAAGGTTATTATCGGGACGATCTTGACATCGAATTAATTTCATTATTCCACAGTTTACAAATAAAAAATACATTTAAATCGATGTTTCATTTCGGAAAAAAATACACAAAAAAAAGATTGATCGACTTTTTCTTCGACCTAATGATTCATTTAATTGCTAACGAGAAAGGATTAAAATATCTGGAAGAACAAAATTTAACAGACAATGAAAAGTAGTCTTTTATTTTCCAACAAAAAAACATATTCAGTTTATTATTTGGTTATTTCGTCCCTAAAAAATTGCCATTCATCGATTTTTATATAATTATATGATGGTAGTCAAAGTATTTTTGTACCGAAAAAAAAAAATCACTTTCAATTGAAAGCTTAAAAACAAAACATAGAAAACAATTAAACATAATTTATATTGTGAGACAGGTAAATAAAAAAAGTGTGTTGGTAGTAGCAATAGTTTGCATATTACCATTAAGCGCAATAAAAGCGCAGGATACCTTAACAGTATCACTTTCCAAGGCTTTAGAAATA
>QKGU01000352.1 GCA_003250325.1 Paludibacter sp. | reverse complement strand
AACAAAAAACAAAAACCAATTAAAAACACTACTCCCAAACAACTAACTAACAATCGGTTAAATAGCAACGATGTTTAGTTCAACAAAGCCTCCAATACAAAGCGTATGCAAGCAACGCTTTATTAGAGGCTAAGTGTTGTCAATAGCTTTTTTTGAATCCAGCCGTAAGGAAGCATTAGACAGTATGCAGAAGGATATTGAAAGGCGGAAACTGGCAGAACAAACTTTAAAAGAAAACGAAGTCCGTTTGTATGAATTAAACGCCACAAAAGACAAGTTTTTTTCAATTATTGCTCATGATCTGAGAAATCCGTTCAACACCATAATGGGGTTTAGTGAGATACTTGAAGATAAAATTAAAACAAAAGATTACGGGAATACAGAAAAATTTGCATCATTAATTAAAGATTCTTCAGAGCAGGTTATGGATTTGCTTACAAATCTTTTGGAATGGTCACGACTTCAAACCGGCAAAATTCAATTAATACCTGAATATTTTGAAATTGAATCATTTATAGATCGAATAGTTAACTTATTGAATGATACTGCAAGACAAAAGAAGATTACCATTTCAACAGATATTTCAGGTAATGGCGAATTATTTGCTGACAAAGAAATGATTGAAACTGTAATTAGAAACCTGATCTCAAATGCGATCAAGTTTACACCTTCAGGAGGTGCAATTACGATATTAACTAAACAAACACAGGAAGAACAGATTGTGGTTGTTCAGGATAATGGGATTGGAATTAAACAGGAAGCAATTGATAAATTATTCCGAATTGATGAAAATCATTCAACTCTCGGAACTCAGAATGAAAAAGGAACAGGACTGGGACTGCTACTTTGTAAGGAATTTGTTGAAAAACATGGTGGAAAAATATGGGTGGAAAGTGAAGTAGGAAAAGGAAGTACATTTTCGTTTTCGATTCCTCTAAAGTTATTATAACAACATTTCTGTAATTATCCATTAATTTGCTTTTCTTCTTGTACTGCAATATATTACCCCACCCAATGAAAGCAAAATGAGTAAAGCCGGAACGTATAAATGACTGCAACGAAGCGGTTGCAAACGCATAGTCGGTTCTTCGCTAACATGTCTCCACAGATATTGAGACTTTCATTTTGAATCCGGATGTCTTTATTTCATGGCAAACACAACCAACGTTTGCAAAAGAGCCGCAATTTTGCCCTCACACCCTACCGTTTTTATGTATATTTGAGTTTTAAAGAAAATCTTACTAACAATGGCCCTTTTTCAAAAAACCGTTGAACAGAAATATCTAAAACAGCTTGACTCTGAGTTAATCAATGCAAAGTATATTGAGTTTAAAACCCATTTCGGGAATATCGACATTCAGGAGAATATCCGAAACAGCAAAGAGGAGCAATATCAGGGAGAATTCTTAATCGATTTGTTTGTTAAAATTCTTGGATATGTCAAAAATCCAACGCCAAACTTTAATCTCACCACTGAGTACAAAAACGTCAAAGACAGTAAAAAAGCTGATGGAGCCATCATCATTAACGACAGTGTTAAAGCGGTTATTGAACTAAAGGGAACCAACACTACCGATTTAAGCAAAATTGAAACACAGGCTTTTGGCTACAAAAACAATCAGGCTGGTTGTGTGTATGTGGTGACATCCAACTTCGAGAAGCTTCGTTTCTACATCGACAATGCCATTGAACACATCGAGTTCAACTTGTTTACTCTGTCGAAAGCCGATTTTGAAATTCTCTACTTATGTCTTTCGTTCGAGTCAATTAAAAATGGACTGCCAAAAAAAGTAAAAGAGGAATCGTTAAGTCAGGAAGATGTCATTACCAAGAAATTGTATCAGGATTATTCGCTCTTTAAACGCGAGTTACACCAAAACCTTGTTTCCGTCAATCCGCAATTCGATTCGTTGATACTATTCAAGAAATCGCAAAAGTTGCTAGACCGGGTTCTATTCCTGTTTTTTGCCGAAGACCGTAATTTGCTGCCGCCAAATTCGGTGCGATTAATCTTAAACGATTGGAGAGACTTACAGGAACGTGAAGTTGAAATACCACTTTACCAACGTTTTAAAAAATATTTCGATTACCTAAACACCGGGTTCAAGGGAAAACGTTACGATGTGTTCGCTTACAATGGTGGTTTATTTAAACCCGACGAGGTACTTGACACAATCCACATCGATGATGAATTGTTATTTAAACACACCTATAAACTTTCGGATTACGATTTTGCCAGCGAGGTAGATGTGAATATCCTAGGGCATATTTTTGAAAACTCGATGAACGAACTCGACGAGATCAATGCGCAATTGACCGGAGAGGAAATTGACAAAACAAAGACCAGGCGCAAAAAAGACGGGGTATTTTACACCCCGAAATACATTACCAAATACATTGTTGAAAACACCGTTGGAAAACTTTGCGCGGAAAAGAAAGCCGAACTTCAAATCGTTGAAGAAGATTACGCCACCGACAAAAGGCGGCAACTGAAAACCAAACAAGCGTTGCTCGACAAGTTGAAGACCTATCAAAACTGGTTGTTGCAGCTCACCATTTGCGACCCTGCTTGTGGTTCGGGGGCCTTCCTGAATCAGGCGCTCGATTTTTTAATTACCGAACATCGCTACATTGATGAATTACAAGCCAAATTGCTTAGCGTTCCGATCATCTTCAGCGACATCGAGAAAAGCATTTTGGAAAACAACCTGTTTGGAGTCGATTTGAACGAAGAGAGCGTTGAGATTGCCAAACTTTCGTTATGGCTTCGCACTGCACAACCCAACCGCAAGCTAAACGACCTGAATAACAACATCAAATGTGGCAACTCGTTAATTGACGATCCTGCCGTAGCAGGCGACAAAGCATTTAACTGGAACGAAGGTTTTCCTCAGGTTTTTGCAAAAGGGGGTTTTGATGTTGTAATTGGAAACCCGCCCTATGTTAACATCGCAAATATTGTGGATGAAATATATAGAAGAAGATTGCAAAAAGACTTTAAAACTTTTAAGAATAAATGCGATTTATATAGTCTTTTCATTGAAAAGGGAATTTTGCTTTGTAAATATGGTGGTGAGTTAGGATTTATCTTCCCAAATAGTTGGATGGGTACAAGTAGTTTTAGTGTATTTCGAGAATATATTTCGAGAGAAACTAAGATTAATTGTTTTGTAGAACTACCACCGGGAGTTTTTAGTGATGCAATTGTAACAACGGTGATTATGACTCTTACTAAAATAGACCCTGATATAGAGCATGAAATCAGACTATTGTATTGTAATAATCAAATATTTTACGATAAGCCATTCACAATCAAATTAAGTGATGTTTTATCAACTTCACATTTTTCATATTCCTTTGACAATAAGACTGCACTAAAATCTGGGGATAAAAAATTAGGTGATATTGTGTCTTTTTCATTAGGTATAAAAACTAGTGACGATAGTAGATTTATTTTTTCGGAGAAAAAAGATAATGACTACTATCCCATGCTTAGAGGAAAAAATATAGGTAGATACTTTATCGAATTTGGCGGAGATTACCTTTGGTATAAACCTGAATTAATAACGCAAAAACCTGGTGGAAGACCTAGAATTCTTGCGCACTATTTGAAACCAAAGATTGTAATTCAGGATATTGCAAAATCGATAAATGCTTCAATTGATCTTTCAAACTATCTAGTAAACGATACAATCAATGTTATTCATGAAATAAATGATGATAAGCCAATTCAATACATTCTCGGATTACTCAATTCAAAGCTAATTAATCGCTGGTTTAGCACTACTTTTCCCGAGGGATTGCATATTAAAATCAATCAGCTTCAAGAAATACCATTACCCAAAGAATCAATCAATATCGAAAATGTAATAGTTGAAAAAGTTGATCAAATGCTTTCCTTAAACAAACAACTTCAAGAAACTTCCCAAAAGTTTCAGCGCAATATACAGCGCGAATACAATTTAGAAAAGCTATCGGCCAAACTTGAAAATTGGTTTCAAATAACGTTTAATGAGTTTTTAAAAAAGCTTGAAAAAAGCAAAATAAAACTCACCATATCGCAAAAAGCCGAATGGGAAGATTACTTTCTTCAGGAATCAAAAAAGGCGTTGGACATCAAACATCAGATCGACAACACCGACAAGGAGATCGACCAGATGGTGTATGAATTGTATGGATTAACAGAGGATGAAATTAAAATTGTGGAAAATTCATAATACTAAAATTGAAACCATGATAAAATACAAAACGCAAGTTGGGTCGCAGCATGAAAACATGGAAGCACGTGAGTTAAGAGATGAGATAAAGCCTCTGTTATCGGGGATGCACTGTAGCAAATGCAAACAAGACACCAATATACTTTTTGTTGCAGATGGCTATGGTCATTTAAAACCGAAAATTACCGCATGTTGCCCGGAATTTGAGACAAGAATCAGAAAACGAATCTGGCCAAATCAATAGTTATAATTCTTTTATTAGGGCAAATATCCATTATTTAATATTTAAAAATGTAGTTATTAATCAACAAACTATTATGAGTCCAACCCAAATTCCAACAAAACTAGAAATTCATTATTACCTCAAGGACAACGTCCATTCCATGGATGCTTTCGTGTACAATGAATGTGAACATGAGCTTTTGATTCTGTTTAAAGAATTCCAGTCACTATTATCCTTAAAAGAATACAGTATAGATGTTGAAGCAATAGCAGAAGGCGGCATAAAAAGTCGAATAGTCTTGTTTATTAAAGATAAACAATTCGTTCTTTTTGCGCTCGGCATTATCGGAGGCGTAATAACTACAAAATTCAATGAGGACAAGGAATTGAATCTATTGGAAAAGGAAAAATTGAAATTGGAAATTCAGAAATTAAAAAAAGAATTAAATCAAAATCAGGCAAGTGATACCTTACACGTGTCAATTACAGATATAATAAACTCAGATATCAAAATTGTAAAAAGAAAATCGAATTATTATGCCAGTTTGTTAAAAGATGAAAGGATAACCAAAATTGGCACTTCTGTTTTGGATTCTGAAAATCAAATTATTGGCGAGGAGAAATTTGTTAAACGCAGCCAGTTTAGAGAATTTGTTTTAAATACTGATGAACTCGAATCTGTAATTGTTGAAGACGCAATTATTGAAATTGTTTCACCTGTATTAAAAGATCGGCGAATAAAATGGATTGGAATTTATGAAGGGAAGAATCTCTCTTTCAAAATGGAGGATCTTCATTTTACCAAGCAGATTTTAATGGAGCAAGTTCAGTTTAAAAGAGGAACTTATATTGAATGCGTTCTCGAAATAAAAAAGAAATTGAACGAGATCGGTGAAGTTAAGATCGATGGATACAATGTTTTAGTGGTTATTCGAAGTTTTGATCATTCTATGAGTTTTGAAACTCCACAAGGAATTGAGTATAAGAAAAATGGAATGATAGGTGAAGACCTTGACGAGAATCAATTGACAGAGAAATAACATGCCATTGCTGGTGGCTATTTGTAATCGCGATGACTAATGTAAAAGATCTTTTCCGGTTTCAGGATTTCGAAAGCGAACCGGTTGATTTTACCGACATCTAAATTTTTGTATATTTGAACATGCTACGGAACGAGAAAATATTACTAAAAATAAAGCAGTTGGTAGGTTCTGCCGACCCAACTGCAACCGTTATTTTATTTGGTTCGCGTGCCAGAAATCAAAACAGTAAAGACTCCGATTTTGATTTACTGATTCTGGTCGATCAGGATAAAATTTCTTATTCTGACGAGCAGCGAATAAAAGACCCCCTGTATGATTTGGAATTTGAAACCGGGAAAATCATCAGTCCGGTTATTCTTAGCCGGAAAGATTGGGAATCCAGGCATCGGATAACGCCATTATACCGAAGCATTAAAAAGGAGGGAATCCAGCTATGACGGGCGATTTGGAAGATTTGATTCAATATCGGATTTCGCGTTCTTCGGAAACACTCCGGGAGGCAGAAACAATGATTCAGAACAAATTCTGGAATGCTGCGGTTAATCGGATTTATTATGCCTGCTATTATGCCGTAAGCGCACTTTTGCTGAAGAAAGGTGTTGAAACCAATTCACACAAGGGAATCAGGCAAATGTTCGGCCTTCATTTTATCCAATCAGAGGTACTCACAAAGGAAGATGGTCGATTCTTTTCTGATTTATACGACAGGAGGCAAACCGGAGATTACGACGATTTTATTTTGTACGACGAAGAAACTGTATTGAAGCTTTACGAAAAAGCCAATGGCTTTACCAATCGGATCATTGCATTGTTAGAGCTGAATAATTAGATTTGTATCATCTTCATCATTCATCAGCTCCCACTGCCCCCAATACAAAACAATTAGCGACATGAAATTTACAAGCCACAAGTAATTTTAGATTGTCAGCTATCTGTTTTATGTAATGACCGTTGGTAAAGTTGTAAGAGCTTACGGAATGTTGCAAATCAGCTTGACACTTTTGAGACTTTTTACTTGTAGCCAAATGCATTAATTTTAAATTGCCTAAAATCGGTGTTTGTATTGATTCTCTCTCTTTTTCTTACGCCTTTTGGCTTCCTTTCGAAATAAGTCAACTTCGTTTTCATCATAAACGGGTGATGGTTTCATCAGATCGAACAGTCCTCCCATGAGGGAAGTTGCGTTTTCAAGTCCTAAGGAAATATCCGTCGTATTATCTTGTCTGGTTAATTGTTTCGGTTTGTTTATCTGGACCTGTTGCAACTTTTCATTTTTTTGTAGTTGGTAACTGATTTTGGTGTAACTATATGCTCTGTCGATTTTGGAACCGTTGAATTCATACCCATTCTTTCCAAACCGCACTCCTTGTATTTTGTCTGTAGTTCCATTATTTCGGAATTCGGTTTTAATCCCTGATTTGAGTAACTCTGCTTTTAATTCCTGCCAGTTCCGGCATTTAGATGTAGCCGATTGCAGCGCATGATAAATTTCGTATTTGGTTTTATCGGGTTCTTTTAATCGATGCTCCTTAACATTCTCTTTTCCTGAAGCAATATAAAGACCGTTCTCTTTTGTAAGTTCCATACAAATCTTTACGTTCCGCGACCTTTCGTTTTGGTCGGTTATCCGTTTCCCGTTGTTATCAATACGGTTTATCACCAGGTGAATATGAGGATGGTCAGTGTCGTGATGACGGGCAATAATGTATTGCGTATCCTTGTATCCCATCTTTTTCATGTATTCCTGAGCGACATTAACCATAAAGCTATCTGTCAATCTGCTTTTATCCTGAACCGAAAAATCCAGAGAGATATGGGCAACTGGTTTTGCAATTTTTGGGTTTAGCTTTTGCTGAGCAATGAAACTTTTGACAATCGATTCCTTGTCTTTTAGCCTGACTCCTTCAGCATAAAGCAAGCTGGCCTTTTCCTTTTCTAGGACATAGCCGATCACTCCCCGGAATCCCTGTCCCTGTACAATCTTAGCAATCATCTTCTATTTTGCTGATTACATTATCCAGCCTCTCGTTCATATACTGGCAATGCTTGTGAACAACAGGATACCCTGCGGCATTGGCTTTATGGGCAATCTGGTTGATGTTGTTGGCCATTCCGCTCAGTTGCCGAATGCAGTTCATCAACTCAGGTGTTATCCGTTGTTTAACTACACTGGCCTGAATACATTGGCGGATATATTCGCTTTGGTTAATACCCGCTTCATGTGACTTTGCCTTGAGTGAGCCGTATTCATCAGTAGCCATTTTGATCGTTATTTTATGCCCTTTCTTTTCGGCAGCTTCTTTGACAGGTCTGCCTCCGGTATTCCTGTTTTTTATTGTTTTCATGCTTTGTATTTTTTAATGTTCAGATTAGACCGGCGGGATGTTTTTGGCCTCGCAGAGCAAGGTTTCGGGCAGTCCGAAACACAAACTTGCTCCCCATACTGACTGCATAATATTGCACGGATATAACTAATGATGAATAAATTACCTGTTTTTATGCAGAAATATCCATTTCTATTCATTCCTGTTGATTTTTATTTATTCCTATTCAGAACTATGCAGTATTGGTTATTCGGCCGACTACAGATGAGTTACATTTCAGTGATATTATCCACAGGAGACGGCATGGCGCCGGGATCAGAAAAAGTTGAAACCGGAATAACGCTTTTCTGCCTATTTTCAAGTTCAGGTTGAAAACCATCTGTTTTGCTTTTACGCTTGCCTTTCTTTTGCTCCCGTCTTGAGGCAGAGTATAAGCTTGAAAGGTTTATCGTACTTTTATCAACAGACAGTTCCTGACTTAACCAGTCCCGGAAAAGGCTGCAACCCATTTCATTTATTTGGATAGCATAATGATGGGCGATCAGCGAATAAATCCCTGACCTATTTTCCAGGAGTTTCTGCTTTAGAAATTCTTTCATTTAGCGGATCATTTAAAATTATTCAGGAATGGGATTTGCCCGTAAATATTCTTTCATGGCCTTGGTCTCCCTGTTTTCAATATTGGTTTGATAGAAATTCTCATACCACCGGAGTTTGGTAGAATTGATCATTTCATGGTGCTGTTTGCTCAGGTGGATCATGTAAAAAATAGCAACGAAAAAGATAACCATTGTTAGCGGCAAACCCAACCGGCCCAAACCATAAGAGAATGCCTGCCAGCGTGGGTGTTCCCTATCTAACGCTAAGGTTCGTTGAGAATCTTCAATTTTATTGATGGCGTGGTTCAACTCTGAGTTTTGTTTTGCAAAATTCTGTTCCTGCTCCTTTTTCAAAATATATAACATGGCCAGGGCAGTCTCGTCGAACCGGTAATCGTATTTCAGAAAGTACTCGGCTTGCATTCGTTGAAAATCAATCTTCGCATGCTCCATCACGGTAGTTTTTGAAGTTCTTTTTGAATCTTGATTTTCTCAATGAAGACGTATGCGTTCATTCCCTTTCCTTCGGAAATGTAACTTAGGATGTTTTTATGAGGGGCAGCATCGGTATCAAAATCACCAAAATAGTTGACTCCGTAAATATTACCTGAATTGGCTTTTGCATAGTTTTCTATTTCTACAATCAGTGATTTGTAGTTCTGAAATGAAAACTCGTTGATATAGATGATAATACTGAAATTCTGTTGATTTAAGCCAACAATGTTATCCAGGTAACTGGTGCAGGGAAGATAAGAACTGCCACCTGCTACGACAATGTTGAAAATGAATTCAACTCCCAGTTCGTCGGCAATTTGCTTGAATTCTTCGATGGTATAATCTTTTGAAAACAGGGAGGTAAACTGCTCGCTTTCGGGTGCGCCAAAATCAAGAAAGAATTCCTCATAAGGTTTTTGTGCGAGGATCTGCAGGTTTTCAAACAGCCGCTGGCGGTCAATCTTTCCACGTTCATCAAGTAAATTCATTTTTGCAAACCGGGCAGGCGTTCGGCCCTGTAAGAATTTTAGCTGCTGCGTGCTTGATTTAACAGAGCTGTCAAAATCAATAAAATAGGTTTGAGGATTGTCTTCATTTTTTAGGGCCAGTAAGTAGGCAAGTATCGATTTGCCGCTCCCGCCTTTACTTTGTAGGATAAAATTCATTTTTTTCATTTCGAGTGATTTTTAAAGATTTAAAATGTATTTGTTGATTTAAAGGAACTTACAACTTAAGTAAGTATTTGTGGGTTTATTGCCAGGAATGGTTAAATTCTCCTGCTTTCTCCATGCAAAGTGATGATGTTGAACATGGCTTTAAGGCGGTCGCCAATCATCCCGCCGTAAAATTCATCAGAAGAAAGTGTATTCAAGATGAAATTGGTAGTACCGTGTGTAAGTGTTCCGGCATCGCTTCTCAAGCTCAACAGTTCAGATATTGGACGGGTAATGTTGCCGTAATCCTGAACTGTTTTAGATTCCCGTCCGAATTCGTCAATTATTAACGGTTTCCGCACGAACATATTCACCGAGTGTTTTCTGATTTGCTCTTGCAATTCCATCGCCTTGATAAATGAAAGCAATGGATAATTCAAACTGAATTTTCGCACAATATGGTTATGAAGCAATGAATAAGTTTCCAGAAGTACTGTTTTGCCGCATCCATATTTACCTTGTAACAGGATACCTCTATTCAAATCACCTGCAAAGGATGGATCACTAGTGGCGAAATAGTAGAGTTGTTTTATTACTGGCTCATTATTGTTATCGATAACAAAGTTTCTATCTTGGTTCCGGTTGAGTAAGCAAACGGCTCCAAATGCGCAAAACAAACTCTGAAAATCGGAATATGCCAACGGAAGGAACAATCGACGTTTCCGCATCTTTTCTTTTTCACTGGCCATAATTTCTTGAGCATCTTTTTGCAATAACTGATAAAATTCCTGATTAGTCAAAATCGCTTCCTGTATGGACAAATCCTTTCTTTTTTCCATTAGAATTGATATTAGAATCTTTGTCTTTAGTATTTAAAAGAGAGGGTGCCTGTTTAAGATTGGACTTAGGTGTTAAAATCCGATACTTAGTTTTAACCCTAAACCCACCCCCTGGAACGAAGTCCAACAATTCTGCTTCTTGCAAACGTTCTCTGGCAGACTTCAATACCTGTAAAGAGATATTCGCATTGGCAACCATTCGTTTGTCGGAAAATTCAATCCATTCTGACCAGAATGAACGGTTCGCCAAATGAATCAGGAAGAAATACAGGCGTGTTTCGTTTCCGCTGAAATTCTTCTGTTCATCCAGTCGCCAGAAATTGGCTATCAAGTCAAACAGATTCATCTTCTTGTGCCTCTAAAATCTTTTTTGTAATCTGCTTTCACTTCTGACTCAATTTCCAGTAAAGTCTTCTTTTTGCCTTGGGAAATCCATTCCAGCAATTCATCTTCAAAAAAATAAAGTTTCTTGCCGTTTTTGTAACAGGGGAGTAAACGCTTGCGAACAAGCGCGTAAATGGTAGGTTTAGCTTTGCCGATTGTCCGGCTGGCTTCTTCAATGCCTATTGGGATGCGTTTTTGAGGAGCAACGGATACTTGCCCTTTTTCGACTAATAATTTGATTGCGGCCACTTCGTTGACCAGATAGGCAACTGCTTTGGGAAGGGTTTCAAAAGAAATTTCATTTGTTTCCATAACTGTCGTTTTTAATTGTTATGGTGCAAATAAAATAGGTGTTTTCGTCGTGTTTCACGACACGGAAAAAACACAGTTAAAACACTGGAGATAGTGTTTATTATTGCTCTATGAGGCTTTTTCGTATTTTAATAATACCTTTTAATTCGTCGTCTTTCAAGTGGCTTTTAATACTTTCAACTTCTGCATCTTTGAGAATATCTGGAAATACTCTTTTGAGGAAGTGGGCAATCTCTATTCGTTTACCTACATTGAAATGATTCCAGATATTCCATCCAAAATGGGAAATGTCAACAGAAGATAAGTCTTTGCTGGTTTTAATGGAACGTAATTTTTCTAAGTCCAACTTATTGAAGTATAATTGCAGATTCCCGCAAAGTACCTCAATCTGTCCATCTGAAGCATAAGGAGCAAATGTTTTTCTAGTATAGTTTAGCGCAGTATTTAGTTTTTCTTCCAGCTCTTTTGCTTTGTTTTGTAGTTGTTCGTTCCGAATATCCTCTAAAGAAGGTGGTTCGGTTGTATGAATAGTTATTTTATCTATAGGTCGTGTGCTTTTTGTTTTATTCTTGAAATAAGGAACTTTCAGTATAAGCCTTGCGATCCAAGGCAGCATCAGGTCTTGTAAGACAACGCGAATACTTAAATATACAGTAACCTCAATGCCTAAGACTACAAGAAAAACGATGAACGCCGTAAAGTTGTCTACTCCTAATGAAAATGCTGATATACGTGCCAAGGTCGCAAACATCAGCATAACTGATGCAACCAATACGTATAAAAGAATAAACTCCATCTGATTGTTTTTCATTCCTTAGTTGTTTTTATTGTTTCTAACTGTATCGCTTGTGCGGCTTTATCTTTCTTTTCGTCCACCACTTTGGCGTAAATTTGAGTGGTTTTTACATTGGTATGGCCAAGCATTTTGCTGACAGTATAAATATCGGTGCCGCTTGATAACTGTAAGGTCGCGTATGTATGACGGAAGCAATGGAAAGTAATTTTCTTCTTAATACCTGCGGCTACCACCCATTTTTTGAGGGGGTGGGAAATCCAGGATGGATCAGGCAAGTCTTCAAAAACAAATTTTTCTGGCTTTTCCGGCTCTCCGCAAAGTTGTAAGGCTTGTTCTGAAATGGGCGTATATTCAACACCTTTGGTTTTTTGCTGGGTAAAATGCAGTCTGGCTTGATTTCCATCTATGTTGATTTCTTTCCATCGAAGTTTTTGAATATCGCAATGCCGCAATCCCGTGAGAGCAGAGAAAAGGGCTGCTCGTTTAAGAACATCCCGTTCGCAAGGTGTAGCGGCAAGTGTGTTGAGTTCATCAACTGATAAATATTCACGACGTGATTCCTGGTCCTGAATGCCTTTTATTTTGGCCGATAAATCAACTGTCAGATAGCCATCAATAAACGCTTGTTTTAATGCTGCCTTGAAAATAGAAAAGTAAGTTGAGGCGGTATTTTGAGATATAGTTCCTTTTTTGTTGCCTCCAAGAGGGGCCGTTAACAGGAAACGCTTATATTCTTCGGCTACCCGGTTGTTTATTTGGGAAAACAACAACGTATCTCCGGCAAACTGTTTAAGAAATTCGACAGCACGTTGCCAGTTGATTAGAATGGATGTTGAGCTGTTTGCATGACGTCTGACGGTTACCTTGTCAAAATATTCTATGAAATTTTGCTGTAAACGTTCCTTTTGTTCAGCTTGCTCGGTTTCGGCATCGCTGTATAAATCGGCATTGTCATATTCTCGCTGGCGAAGTTTGCGAACGCCATCGGCATAAATCATACTTACCTGGTCCTTTTCACTTCGGCAGATGATTATTCCGTTATCATCGCGTTTGGGCTTATAGGATTTTGTTCCGTCTGCATCAGTACGAGCGGTTCGTTTTTTGTCCCATTCTATAGTAGTGACGCTTCGATTTAAGTATTCCCGTATGCGTTGCGGGCTTTTCTTGCCGGGAACAAGAACGGGGTAACTTTCAATGTAAACATACCACTCCTTTCGGCCTTCTGCCTTTCGAAGCCTAACGGTGACTTTAATGTTAGATAACTCTTTCATGTGGTATCTCTATGATTTATTATTATTATACAAATTGTCTATTTCAGATTTGGGTGCATAAACATATTTCCCAATCTGTCGAGTTGGGATCGAAAACCTACGGATATGCTTATAGACCGAACTGTCGGATATTCCAAATTTTTGAGATATCTCTCCGATTGAGTAACAGTCTTCCCGTTCAAGACGATACAATTTGACTTCAGGTTTTGTTTTTTTTGTGAGGGGTGTTTGGCGAATTGGAAACATTTCCTCTATTGCAGCACGATCAATTCTGACAAGACGAGTTCCTAGATTGATTGCAGGGATTCGTCTTTGACGAATTAGGCGATAAAGTGTGCTTTTTGCGATTCCATAAAGAGTAATTGCTTCTGCTACGGAAATATATAAGCGGTCAGCGGAAATTTTATCTGCAACGATTTTTCGTTTTTCTTCTTGTTTTAGCTGAGCTTTCTTCTTGCGGTAAGCTGCATCGCTACAATTTTTGGAGCAATAGATTGAGTCTACCGTTTTGGGGGTAAACGGCTTTTTACATACTACACATTGTATTTGAATCTTATCCATCGCCATCTTTATCGCTATTTAAGTACCGATAAGTATTCATAAGTACTCATAAGTTCCACTTCATCGTGAATTAAGTTCCGGTACAGATATGGTACAAATATATGGTTAAAATTGATAATAAATAATTAAATTCAATAAATTTATAAAAATAAAAACCGCAGTAAATCAGATGTTTACTGCGGTTTACCTATTTTTGATTATCGTTTTTAATCCACTCTACTTGACTTCTTCAAAGTCGACATCCGTTACTTCACCATCCTGCGAAGCTTTAGATGACTGTCCGTTGCCTCCGGGTGCTCCTGCATCGGGACCGGGCTGTGCGTTTGCCTGGGCCTGTGCATTGTACATATCCTGAGAAGCGGCCTGGAATACTTGGTTCAGTTCGGCAGTTGCAGCATCGATAGCAGCAATATCCTGATTTTTGTGTGCTTCTTTCAGTTTATTCAACGCAGCTTCAATCGGTGCTTTTTTGTCAGCCGGCAGTTTGTCGCCAAATTCGGCCAGTTGTTTTTCAGTTTGGAAGATCATACTATCCGCCTGGTTCAGCTTATCCACTTTTTCGCGGGCAGCTTTATCAGCGTCGGCATTGGCAGCCGCTTCTTCGCGCATCCGCTTGATTTCGTCATCGCTCAAACCCGAAGACGCCTCGATGCGGATCGATTGCGATTTACCGGTCGCTTTATCTTTGGCATGAACGTGCAGGATACCGTTGGCATCAATGTCGAATGCAACCTCAATTTGCGGCACACCGCGACGTGCTGGCGGAATTCCGTCCAAATGGAAGCGGCCAATGGTTTTATTGCCAGATGCCATCGGACGTTCGCCTTGCAACACATGGATTTCAACGGAAGGTTGGTTATCCGCAGCCGT
>QKGU01000427.1 GCA_003250325.1 Paludibacter sp. | reverse complement strand
TGAATCGCCTTCTACTGAGTTAAAGCCCATTCTCCATTCTGCATTGTTTTCCCACTGAACACTTTTTTTATTGTCGTAAGTAAGCTGTCCGCTGAGTATTCCTAAAACAGCTATGTTGCTGTTTCCTCCCTGATACCAGTTTGGCGAAATGTAGTTTTGTGAGAACTGTGCCAGAGTGGATGCTTTGTGAGACCAAGGTCCTATTTGAACATTCTTGACATTTATCCTTTTATTGTTTTGGTTAATATATTGATCGTCAACAAATTGAACTTTGTCAATTTTTGTCCCTTCGATATAATGATTTTTGTTTTTGTTAGGGTCGGGGAGTTTGTCGAATGTAGTGCAATATAAATTGGCGGCACTTCTTGTTATGTTATTTCTGGCATCGTTGCGTAAATCATTAATAAACTCGTCAATCCGTTTGCTGGCAGGCAAATGAAGTGGATTATCAGTGATCTTAGCTGCGGGCTTGCCGTAATATAATGTTCTAAGATTTGACTTTCCCCAATTGAAATCAAGGTTAATTCCATTAAATACCAGATCTATAAAGAACGGATTGCTCAATAAAATTAATGAATCGATAGGAATTAATGTCAGATTTTTAGGGATTTGATAATGATGAGTTGTTTCTTTAATTGGAGTTTGTTCTTTTTGGACAACTTCAGTTTTAATTTGCTCACCGGAATCATGTAAAATTAAGTCTTAATTTTACTGCTGTCAATTTGGCTAACAAGAGTGTCGATATTAATTACAGGCGTTCCGACAAAAGCATTGAGAATGCTGTCGGTATCAATAATTTCGGGTAAAAGTTTTAGAGTCGATTGAGATTCCGAAGGTTGTTCGGCTATAATTTTTGAGAAAAAACATAACAATATAAACGTCACTAATCCTTTAATCTTCATATATCCTTAAATATTTAAATTCATACTTTGCAGAGAAAAAGGACTAAATGAACTAGCGGATTCAAATATTGTCGAAACCGTTCGGAAGCGATTTATTCCCTGTTTTAGCTCCTAATTCCTTTATTTTTTCGGCTGTGCGGATAATATTCCCGGAGCCATCTTTCATTTTCTTTATGGCATCATCGTAAGCGTTCGATGTACGCTCGATATTGGTTTTTATTTTCACCATATCTTCGGTGAAACCAATAAATTTATCGTACAAAGTCCCACTCAAACGCGCAATTTCCTGCGCATTTTTTGTCTGGTTTTCCTGCTTCCAAATCGAAGAAATGGTGCGCAGGGTTGCCAGCAATGTGGTTGGGCTTACAATTACAATTTTTCGTTCCCACGCATATGCAAAAAGTTCGCTATCTCCCTGAACCGCTACTGAAAACGATCCTTCGATAGGCAAAAACATTAACACAAAATCCGGCGTGTTCAGATTTTGCGCATTCTGATAATTTTTTTCACTCAACAGCTTCACGTGGCTTCTCAAAGAGTTGATATGTTCTTTAAGAAATGCCGCTCGTTGATCGTCTGTCTCAGCTGAAACGAACCGTTCGTAGGCAATCAACGAAACTTTTGAATCGATTATAATGTGTTTGTTGTCAGGCAAATGAACGATTACATCCGGACGCTGAACAACATTATTGGCTCCATCAACAACTTCTTCGCGCTCGTATTCCTGACCTTTCGTTAGACCGGAACGCTCCAAAACTCTTTCCAGAATTACTTCGCCCCAGTTTCCCTGTTTCTTTACG
>QKGU01000392.1 GCA_003250325.1 Paludibacter sp. | reverse complement strand
TTATTATAATGCAACCTGGGAAAAATCGGATATTTATAACGGTGGTATTGACATGCAATTCTTTAGAGATTTGTCTGTAAATATCGATGGATTTTATAAACATACATTTGATATTTTGAACACACCTCAAAGCACATTCCCTCAATCTTCGGGAATTACTGGTACGATCCCGAAATTGAATTTTGGGGTACAAAACGCATGGGGCTGTGAAGTAGAAATTGCATACAATAAAAATATTAACAAGGATTTTAGTATACAATTGAAAGGGAATTTTGCATATGCAATGAATAAAGTGATAAATAAATACCAAAATCCGGGAGTTGTGGGAACATGGGCCGATGAAAATGGAAAAGTTGCAGGTGGAGAAGTTGGTTTTACATCTTTAGGTATTGCACGTAATCAGGCGGACATTGATAATTATATCGAATATCTTAAAACTAACTATGCAGCATATCATAATGGGGCAGTAGATGAATCTAAAATTATATTGATGAATAAGGTTGGTATTGATGATATGAAACCGGGTATGTTGATGTACAAAGATGTTGGTTCAGCTTCTTATCAGGATGAAAATGGAAATTGGCATGATGGTGCGCCGGATGGAATCATTGATGATAATGATATTAGAATTATTGGTAAATACAGTTTTAATCCGTTCAATTATGGATTTACGCTTGGATTCAAGTGGAAAGATTTGTCGGTAAGTGCCTTGTTCTCTGGAGCTTTTGGAAGTAATGCATTTTTTGAAAAAGGATTCTGGACTGATGCATCAGGAGGTGGACGTAAAGGTGATTTCCTTTCTGAATACTCCAATCAACTTCGTGAATGGTCTGGAAATTACTGGACGGAAAATAATGTAAATGCTAAATATCCACGTTTGGATGATTATAGTTTACGTGGTTACCGATCTACCTTTTGGATGCGCGATGGACACGAATTGCATTTAAAGACAGTTAATGTCTCATATGTTGTTCCTTCAAAAATATTGAAAAGTGTTGGAATAGATCAGTGTAGAGTATTTACTACTGCATCTAACTTGTTGACCATTATTAATCCTTATCCTTATAAAGATGCAAGTGTTGGATTCTGGTCAGACTATCCAATGGTTCGCACTATCAATTTGGGTTTAAATCTTATGTTCTAATATAATACAATATGAAAATTAATAAATTAATAATAGGTTTGTCAGTTTTGGTTTCTTTTTCATCGTGCAGTGATTTTCTTGATGTAAAAGATGAAGCTGCGATAAACCCTTCTATATGGGAAGATGAAGCATCTGCAAAATTGTATGTCAATAACATACAGGGTGCATGTATGATTCCTTTTGGTGGCGAAGATCTGATTTCCGAAAAATCATTATCTGATCTTTCGGATGAAACTGCTGATATGAGTTCTTCACTTTTGTTGGGAACGCTTGGTGCAAGTGAAATAGGCATGTACAAATCTACGACGTATGAACCGATTCGGTATATAAATATCGGATTAGAAGCCTTATATCAAACAATAAAATTGACAACGGCTGAAAAAAACAGACTTTTAGGGCAGTTGTATTTTTTCAGAGCATGGCAACATTGGAAATTAATTAATCTTTACGGTGGTGTGCCTTATATGAGAGATGTGGTAAGTTTTACTTCACCTGATAGTATAACTAATGCAAAAAGAAATACGACAACAAAATGTATTCAGTATTTAAAAGCTGATCTCGATTCAGCAATTTTAAAATTACCTAAGGAGTGGGATAATTCTGAGTATTCGCGTATTACTCGTGCAGCAGCAGCAGCTTTTAAAGGGCGTGTTCTACTATTCTATGCAAGTCCTCAATTTAACCCGGAAAATAAAATAGAAAGATGGAAAGATGCTTACGATGCAAATATTGCAGATAGAGATTTGTGTCTTGCAGATGGTTATGGTTTGGAGTCTATTGTAACTTCAGTTTCTAAAGAATATGCTGATGGTTATAATTTTAATAAGATATTTTTAAAGAAAAAGTCAGAAGGAAATAAAGAAGTGCTGATAGTAACACCATATGCTCAGGATATAAAAACTCATGGTTATGAAAATAGTGTTTGTCCGGGTGAGTTTACGACAGGATCGGGTTCTCCTTCCATGTGCCCTGTATGGGATTTAGTGATTGCTTTCCCAATGAAAGATGGTAGCTTGGCTTTTAAATATAATTCAACGAATAAAAACACGAGAACGTTTGTTGGTAATGGAGGTGATATTACTAAATATTATCTAAACAGAGATCCACGTTTTTATGCCACAATAGCATTTAATGGAGGTTATTATCAATTGGAAAGTAATTCGAACCGACAACAGTGGACTTATAATTGTCCAAAGAAAACAGCTACAGGAACTGTAACTTACTATTCTGAAAACGTTACATTGGAAAGAACAACCCAGACTGGATTCATGTGTAAAAAGATGGTCAACCCGGATCTTTTAAGAGATGATATGGGAAAATCAAGTACAGACTGGATTGATATGCGTTATGCTGAAGTTTTGTTAAATTTAGCTGAGTGTGCGTTTGAATACGAAGGTAGTAATTCTGATTTAGGATACGATTGTTTAAAACAGATTAGAAGTCGTGCGGGAATTGAAGCCGGAACAGACGGATATTATGGATTAAAATCAAGTTCTGAAATAAGTCCAATTGAATTAGTGTTGAATGAAAGAAGAGTTGAATTTGCTTTTGAAGGGAAACGGTTCTATGACTTGCGCCGAAGGAATATGTTTACTAATGATTTAGGAAGTTACATTTTTAAACTGAATGGTTGGAAGAAAAGTGGTTCAGGTTATACTTTCTCGCTAAATAATGTTGCGGATACGGCAATATTTCTTTATTCTGAAAAAAGAGATACAGTTCAGTATCAAAACCTTTATAAATATTTCAAGTTAACCCCAAAGTCAACAGGTCCACTTGTAAAATCAATAAATTATATCTGTGTGCCTGATGCTGAAACTTTGAAATCAACAGACACTGGAAACTATAATTTCTTTGCAATACCACAAGATATATTGACCAGGAGCCCTGCCTTAAAACAAAATTATGGTTGGCAAAATGGTAGTTTTGATCCTTTTGAATAAAAATTAAAAGTTTTAAGCAGAAATTCTTCTGCTTAAACTTTTTAATATGTACACATGAAACATTTTCTATTAACTCTATTGACGTTATGTGCTGGTTTAATTGCAAACGCACAGCCTTTCAGGTATATTGTTGCAGCTGATGGAACTGGTACGCATACGAGTATTCAATCGGCATTAGACGCTTGTCCTGATGGTGAGCGCAGTATCGTTTTTGTAAGAAACGGAATTTATGATGAACAGGTCTCTTTGGGCTCAAAAGCCGTTCCATCTTTAAAACTAATTAGTTTAATTGGTGAGAGTACGGCTGGAGTTATTATAACTCATAATCAATCCCGTTCTTCGAGTGGTTCTCCAACATTCGAAGATATTTGTACTGTAAAAATATATGCTACTGATTTTTATGCAGAAAATCTTACCATTCAGAATACAGCAGGAAATACCGGTATGGCAGAAGCGTTGTATACTGCCGGAGATCGACAAACTTTTAAAAATTGCAAGATTTTAGGTTATCAGGATACGTATCGTTCTAAAAAAGGAACACGAGGTTATTTTAAAAATTGTTGGATTGAAGGAGCTGTAGATTTTATATATGCTGGTGGAGTTGAGTTTTTCGACGATTGTACAATAAACTGTGTAAATGGAGGCGGATATATTACCGCTCCTGAAGATGCCTACGTTACAATTCCTAAAACACAAACTATAAGGGTAGGTTTTTTCTTTCGTAATTGTAATATAACAGCGAATAGCGATGTGGCAGATGATAGTTACTATCTTGGCAGACCGTGGGTTTCATATGCTGGCTCGGTATATTTAAACTGTAAACTTGGCAAACATATTAAAGCTACCGGTTGGAAGGAATGGAGTGGAAACGAAACGACTTCATTTTTTGCCGAATACAATAGCATGGATGCTAATGGCACTTTATTGGATGTGTCAGGACGAGTATTTTGGAGCTATCAACTACCAAAAGAAGATGTGGATAATTTGTTGACACCAACAGCTATATATGCCCGAGTTTCTTCTACTTTGTACGATCCGGTTACATTATGTGTGCCACCTGCTGCTCCCGAGAATGTTCGTCTGGAAAATGGTAAAATTGTATGGGATGCAGTTCACAATGTTGTAGGTTATGTGGTATATAAAAACGGACAGTTTTATGCAGCTTTAACAGAAACTACATTCTCAGAATCCGAAGATATTACCAATATAGGTGTTTACACATTGTACAGTATTAATACAGATGGAGTTCAGAGTTTGCCGTCAACTGTTTCTACAAGTTTATATGATGTTTTTGAATCTAATGTTAAAGCTGAAATATATAAAGATAGAATTGTTTTTTCTGAACCTGTTCACTTTAGCTTATATACTTATTCAGGTGAAGTTATTCTTTCTTTCAATAAATTTTGCGATAATTATTCAATTGACAAAATAGCAAAAGGTCTTTACCTTCTAAGATATATAGATAAGAGTTCTAAAACCAATATTCGGAAGATTCATATTTATTAAATGTGATTAAATAGTGAGAGTCTGTATTAAGAAAGGAATTGGGAGTCAATTTGTCCACAATTTCAAACAATTACACAACAACGTATCCTAATGTCATATCTTATTTTTGTAACATAATACACAACAAATATCTGATTTATGAAAAAATATATTCTTTTTTCTCTATTGATTTCAACGATATCAACA
>QKGU01000282.1 GCA_003250325.1 Paludibacter sp. | reverse complement strand
TTTAATCCTCCAAATGGAGATATGTTAGAGCTTTTTACTACTTTCATCGCTGTATTGTTTTGTTGCACTAAATTAAGTGCTTTTATGCAACTTACAACACGCTAAAAAATAAAAATTTACATTATATACTTGCGGATTTTAGGTTGTATCGTGTGGTATGTTTATTTTATTTTATTTTATTTCTTTCCTACGCTATACAATTGTGCAACAGCAAAGGCTAGTATTAATCATCATCATCTGATCCGGGGAAAAGTGTGCCACCTTTTAATTCTACTGGATCAACAGTGTCATTTGGTTGAAAGTCTTGGCTATTATCTTCATAATTAATAGTCTGATTTGACTTTCTATTCTTTTCGAAAAATGTTTTCATAACATAAAATTTTTAATTAAAAATATCATTAATAATATAGCTCCTAATAACAAACAAACTAATGATGAGATATTCAATCCTTTACTGATACCATCATAGGCTTTTTTCTTTCGTGTTAATTTTTTTAATATCTTTTGATTCGCATCTGATTTTTCCTTTTCTTTATTTTCAATTTGTTCCTTTAGATTGATCTTTTTTAGTAGATAATCTATTGCTGTTTTAAAAGTTACTTGAGAAAGCAAGGTTGTTAATAACGATAACCCAAAAAGACACCATGACAACACCAATATTAATTTGAACTGTGGCTCATGGTTTTCTCCAACAATATCTTTAACAAAACCAACAGAAAACACAAAGGCACCTGCTGAAATATAAATTATTAGTTTATCAAATTGATTTTCAGCTTCTTTTCTTGAAGATAGAAGCTCTTTTTTTCTGTCGTCGTATTTATGTTCTTTTGGCATAAAAAATTATTTAATTCTCTCATAATAGCCTCTATTCTCCTGTAGCTATTCTCTTTTTGTTTTCTTATTCTTAATATTAATTTCTAATCCCACAAATATAAACATTATTTTGGTATATTAACTTAATTTAGGGTGTTTGTTAATAACTTTTTCTGAGTAAAACTTTCAGACTCAATAATACCCTATTCGAGTTTTTTTTATTGCCTTAAAATTAAGGCAATAAAAAAACGTTCCAAATTTCTTTGAAACGTTTTTTTTATAATGGTTAATTATTAATTGTCAATTATCAATTGTTTTTAGGTGTTCATTCCACCACAAACGGCAATAACCTGTCCGCTTACATAGCTGGATAAATCTGAAGCAAGGAAAAGAGTTACTTTTGCTACTTCATCAGGACTACCACCACGGCGCATTGGGATAATCTCGTTCCATTTTGCACGTTGGTCTTCGGTAAGGGCGTGAGTCATTTCGGTTTCGATAAATCCAGGAGCAATAGCGTTAGCACGGATTCCGCGAGAACCAAGTTCTTTAGCTACAGATTTTGCCAAACCGATCATACCTGCTTTAGAAGCCGAGTAGTTTGATTGTCCTGCATTACCGGATACTCCAACCACAGAACTCATATTGATAATGCTTCCTGATTTTTGTTTCATCATAACAGGGGTACAAGCGTGGATAAAGTTGAAGGCTGATTTCAGGTTTACATTGATAACAGCATCCCACTGACCTTCGCTCATACGCATCATTAGTCCGTCTTTGGTGATTCCGGCGTTGTTTACCAATACATCCACTCTTCCGAAGTCTTTTACGATTTCGTTTACTACCGTGTGAGTTTCTTCGAAGTTAGCTGCATTAGAAGCATATCCTTTTGCTTTTACACCATAAGCTTCGATTTCTTTTTGAGTGTTTAAACCGTTTTCGTCGATTACTAAATCGGTAAATGCAATATCAGCACCTTCGCTGGCCAATTTCAAAGCAATAGCTTTACCAATACCGCGTGCAGCACCGGTTACAATAGCTACTTTCCCTTCTAATAATTTCATGTTTATGTTTTTTAAGATGTTTTTTAATCCGGCTGCAAAGATACAGAATTTTTCTAAAAACAGAGAGAAACTTGCATGTTTTGGGTGTGAATGTGCAGAAAAGAGAGATAAATGATGTGAGGATTAGTTGATTTGTTGATTTGTTGATTAGTTAATTGGTTGAGGGGCGGAAATGTGTAATTGTTTAATTGTTGAGGTGTGTAATCGTTTAGTTGTTTAATGGATTTGTTTTTAAGGAAAAAAAATAAGGCATCTTTTTTAGAAGACACCTTATTTTGATTTATTATTTTATTTCGGAATTAGCCGTTCATTGATACGAGGAATTCTTCGTTGTTTTCGGTGCGTTCCATGCGTTCTTTGAGGAATTCCATGGCTTCCATCGAATTCATGTCTGACAAATGGCGGCGAAGGATCCACATGCGGTTCAGTGTATCGTTGTCCAACAACAAATCGTCGCGACGTGTGCTCGAAGCCATAATATCCACGGCAGGGAAGATACGTTTGTTCGACAGTTTGCGGTCGAGCTGTAATTCCATGTTACCGGTTCCCTTGAATTCTTCGAAAATTACTTCGTCCATTTTCGAACCTGTTTCGGTCAATGCCGTTGCGATAATGGTAAGACTTCCACCGTTCTCGATATTACGGGCTGCTCCGAAGAAACGTTTTGGTTTGTGCAACGCGTTGGCATCCACACCACCGGAAAGTATTTTTCCTGAAGCAGGAGAAACCGTGTTGTACGCTCTGGCCAAACGGGTGATAGAGTCCAGCAGAATAACTACGTCCTGTCCGCATTCTACCATGCGTTTTGCTTTTTCGTGTACCATGCTCGCTACTTTTACGTGGCGTTCTGCCGGTTCGTCGAAAGTAGAAGAAACCACTTCGGCACGAACACTGCGGGCCATATCGGTAACTTCCTCAGGACGTTCGTCGATAAGAAGGACAATCATATACACTTCAGGGTGATTGGCAGCAATGGCGTTGGCTATTTCTTTCAATAATACGGTTTTACCTGTTTTAGGTTGCGCCACGATTAAACCACGCTGACCTTTTCCGATAGGTGAAAACAAATCGACAATGCGGGTAGAAAGTGTATCGTTTTTACCGCTGTTGAGATTGAATTTTACGTCAGGGAAAAGAGGAGTGAGGTGTTCGAATGGTACGCGGTCGCGAACATATTCCGGTGAACGGCCATTGATTTTAGCAACCTTAATTAACGGGAAGTATTTTTCACCTTCTTTTGGCGGACGAATAGCTCCGGTTACGGTATCGCCGGTTTTTAAACCGAAAAGTTTGATTTGCGATTGCGAAACATAAATATCGTCGGGCGAAGAAAGGTAGTTGTAATCTGCTGAACGAAGGAATCCGTAGCCATCAGCCATCATTTCCAATGTCCCTGTTCCTTCCAGGATACCATCGAAATCGTACTGTTTTTCATTGTTTTCCTTGTTGTGGCTGTTGAACTTGTTACGGTTGTTGTTGCCGTTGTTGGGATGTGTGTTTAGTTTTGGTTTATTATCCTGTGGCTCTTTGGTTTCGGCTACAGGTTCTTTATCTGTTTCGGGGGTAACTTTCGGTTCTTCTTTTTTAGCTTCTTTAGCAGCTTTGTCTTCTAGTACAAGAACTTTTGTAGGGGCAGGTGCTGCAGTTTCAGTTTTTGTCTCCTTTTTGTCTCCTTCTTCAGGTTTGTTGACAGGTTTAGTTGCTTTCGACTTCGGTTTGTTTGACTTTTTTTCCTGCTTATGTGAAGCAGCTGCTACTTCGGTTGGTTCGGCAGCTTTTTCAGCTTTAGGAGCTTCTTTTTTTACAGGTTCGGGTGCAACTACCTTTTTCTCTTCCTGTTGTGGTGCTTTTACTTCGACCGGTTTAGCTGCAGGAGCATTGGCTTCAGCAGCCGGTGTTTGTTCCGTGTTCTTTTTTACCGCGACACGAAGGCGTTTTTTTCTTTCTCCTGACTGATTGTCACCGGGAGTTGTTTTGCGTTGTGCATTAACAACGGCTTGTTGGTCCAGAATGTCATAGACCAAAGTTTCTTTTTTAGCAGAACCCGAAACTTTTAGGCCCAATCCTGTTGCG
>QKGU01000121.1 GCA_003250325.1 Paludibacter sp. | reverse complement strand
AAAGTAAAATGCCTACAATTCAGCAATTAGTTAGAAAAGGAAGAGCAGAAATCATCGAACAAAGCAAATCTCGTGCATTGGATTCATGTCCTCAACGTCGTGGTGTTTGTGTTCGTGTGTACACTACAACTCCTAAAAAACCGAACTCGGCTATGCGTAAAGTGGCTCGTGTACGTTTGACTAACCAGAAAGAAGTGAATGCTTACATTCCGGGCGAAGGACACAACTTGCAAGAACACTCGATCGTATTGGTTCGTGGTGGTCGTGTAAAAGACCTTCCGGGGGTACGTTATCACGTGGTTCGTGGAACTCTCGACACTGCCGGTGTAAACGGCCGCACACAACGTCGTTCGAAATACGGAGCAAAACGCCCAAAACCAGGACAAGCAGCAGCAAAAGGTGCACCTGCTAAAGGCAAAAAGAAATAAGTAGTGTTTTAGGATTTTAAATCCAATTCCCTTTCAAAAAAAAACTAACAAAATCAAGTTTAAACACTTGTTTGAGTTTTAAGGTAGCAGATGAAGGGTTGAGTAAATGGCTCAGAGGAGTCGTTGAAGTATGACTAAAAAAGCAACCAAAAAAACAAAAACGGAAATTTTTAAGTAAAAATGAGAAAATCGAAACCAAAAAAGAGGGTCGTATTACCTGATCCGGTTTTCAATGAATCAATGGTCACTAAATTTGTGAATCATTTGATGTACGATGGAAAGAAGTCGACTGCTTTCGACATTTTCTATTCATCTCTCGAAGTAGTTAAGAATAAACTTCCTAACGAAGAAAAATCCCCACTCGATATTTGGAAGAAAGCTCTCGAAAACATTACTCCGCTCGTAGAAGTAAAATCACGTCGCGTGGGTGGTGCTACCTTCCAGGTTCCTACTGAAATCCGTGCAGATCGCAAGGAGTCAATTTCAATGAAAAATCTTATATTATACTCCCGCAAACGTGGAGGACGCTCGATGGCTGATAAATTGGCTGCCGAAATCGTTGACGCTTTCAATAACCAGGGTGGTGCTTTCAAACGTAAAGAAGATATGCACCGTATGGCTGAAGCTAACCGCGCATTTGCACACTTCAGATTTTAATCAATACTAATCGAGGTATAAAAAGAATTTAAAATTAAAATGGCAAAAGGAGATTTAAGTTATAATAGAAATATCGGTATCATGGCGCATATCGATGCCGGAAAGACTACGACTTCCGAGCGTATTCTGTTCTACACCGGTTTGACTCATAAAATTGGTGAAGTGCATGATGGTGCGGCTACCATGGACTGGATGGAGCAAGAGCAGGAGCGTGGTATTACTATCACCTCGGCAGCTACAACAACTTCCTGGGATTATCTTGGCGACAAGTATAAAATCAATCTTATTGACACTCCGGGACACGTTGACTTTACTGTTGAGGTAGAGCGTTCGCTTCGTATTCTTGATGGTGCTGTTGCTACATTCTGTGCAGTTGGTGGTGTTGAACCTCAATCTGAAACAGTATGGCGTCAGGCTGATAAATATAATGTGCCACGTATTGGATTTGTAAATAAAATGGACCGTTCAGGTGCTGACTTTTACGAAGTAGTACGTCAGGTAAAAGATGTATTAGGAGCTAGACCATGTCCTATTCAAATTCCTATCGGTGCTGAAGAGAAATTCAAAGGCGTTATCGATCTTGTGAAAATGAAAGCTATTCTTTGGCATGATGAAACAATGGGAGCTGAATATTCTGTAGAAGAAATTCCTGCTGACTTGTTGGCTGAAGCTGAAGAATGGAGAGAAAAAATGTTGGAAATCGTAGCTGAATACGATGATGTTTTGATGGAAAAATACTTCGATGATCCTTCAACAATTACTGTTGAGGAAATTCAGGTGGCTATCCGCAAAGCAACACTTTCAATGGAAATCAATCCAATGATTTGTGGTTCGGCATTTAAAAACAAAGGTGTGCAAACTATGCTTGATGCTGTTTGTGCATATTTGCCAAGTCCTCTTGATACTCCGGAAACTATCGGACACGATCCACGTGATCCAGAAAAAGAAATTGTTCGCCATCCGGATGCAAAAGAGCCTCTTACTGCTCTTGCATTTAAGATTGCAACCGACCCCTATGTAGGTCGTCTTTGTTTCTTCCGTGTATATTCAGGTAAACTTGAAGCAGGATCTTACGTTTATAATACCCGTTCTGAGAAAAAAGAACGTATTTCACGTATTTTCCAAATGCACTCAAATAAACAAAATCCTGTTGAATTGATTTCTGCAGGTGATATTGGTGCTGGTGTTGGATTTAAAGATATCCGTACAGGAGATACTTTGTGTGACGAAGCACATCCAATTACACTCGAATCAATGGATTTCCCTGCTCCGGTTATCGGAATCTCTATTGAGCCTAAAACTCAGAAAGATTTGGATAAATTAGGTATGGGATTGGCTAAGTTGGCTGAAGAAGATCCAACATTTACAGTTCATACTCAGGAACAATCTGGTCAGACTATTATTAGTGGTATGGGTGAGCTTCACCTCGAAATCATTATCGACCGTCTGAGACGTGAGTTCAAAGTTGAATGTAATCAGGGTCGTCCTCAGGTATCTTATAAAGAAGCTATTACCAGACCAGTTGAGTTACGCGAAGTTTATAAGAAACAATCGGGTGGTCGTGGTAAGTTTGCTGATATCATTGTGAAAGTTGAACCAGCTGATGCTGAATTCGATGGAGCACTTCAATTTGTAGACGTTGTAAAAGGTGGTAACATTCCTAAAGAATTTATCCCTTCAATCGAAAAAGGATTCAAAGCAGCTATGAAAAATGGTGTTTTGGCCGGCTTCCCAATGGACAAACTGAAAGTGACTGTAATTGATGGTTCTTATCACGCAGTTGACTCGGATCAGTTGTCTTTCGAAATCTGTGCTCAGATGGCATTCAAGAACGCTTGTGCTAAAGCAAGACCAGTTCTTTTGGAACCAATCATGAAAATGGAAGTGGTAACACCGGAAGAAAGTATGGGTGATGTTATTGGTGACTTGAACAAACGTCGTGGACAGGTTGAAGGAATGGAATCAAGCCGTACAGGTGCACGTATCGTGAAAGCGAAAGTGCCTTTGGCAGAAACTTTCGGATATGTAACTGCTTTGCGTACCATTAGTTCGGGTCGTGCAACTTCTTCTATGGAGTTCGATCACTATGCTGAAGTTTCAAGCTCAATTGCTAAAGAAGTAGTAGCTGAAGCTAAAGGTAAAGTAGAGCTTTTGTAATAAAAAATGATTAAAGGATTTTCGGATAGTGAATGACTCTTATCCGAAAATTCAATCAATTATAAAGAATAATAAATTAAAAACGACAATGAGTCAAAAAATCAGAATCAAATTAAAATCTTACGATCACAACTTGGTTGACAAATCAGCTGAAAAAATCGTAAAAACAGTAAAAGCTACAGGTGCTGTATCCAATTCCACTTCCAACTCACAAACGTATCTTTACTGTGAACCGCGCAACTTTCGTAAACAAGAAATCGCGTGAGCAATTCGAACTTTCTTCTTACAAACGTCTTATCGACATTTACAGCTCTACAGCAAAAACAGTTGATGCCTTGATGAAACTGGAATTGCCAAGTGGTGTTGAAGTAGAAATTAAAGTTTGAGAATAGTCGCGAGTTACAAGTGGTTAGCTACTAGTAAACTCGTTGAAATAACAATAATAATTTGGTTGCGTGTAAGGGTCTTGTAACTCGTAGCTCGTAACTTATAACTAAGTAAATAAACAGGCCGTTTTTGGGGTTAGGGGTCATAACAACAATTGAAATGCCAGGATTATTAGGAAAAAAAATCGGAATGACATCCGTTTTCAGTGCCGATGGTAAAAATGTTCCATGCACTGTTATCGAAGCAGGTCCTTGTGTTGTTACTCAAATCAAAACAGTTGAAAAAGATGGCTACGAAGCTATACAGGTAGGTTTTCAGGCAAAGACTGAAAAACACACTAACAAAGCTGAAGCTGGTCACTTTAAAGCTGCAGGAGTAGCTCCTCAAAGACACTTGGTTGAGTTCAAAGAATTCGAAACTGAGTTCAAATTAGGTGATGCAATCACTTGTGAGATGTTTGAAGAAGATACTTACGTAGATGTAGTAGGAACTTCAAAAGGAAAAGGTTTCCAGGGTGTTGTAAAACGTCATGGATTTGGTGGGGTAGGTCAGTCTACTCACGGTCAACATAACCGTCTTCGTGCGCCGGGTTCTTTGGGAGCTTCATCTTACCCATCTCGCGTATTTAAAGGTATGCGTATGGCTGGACGCACAGGTGGTGACCAAGTTACCATGCAAAACTTGCTAATATTAAAAGTTATTCCTGAACACAATTTGGTTCTTGTAAAAGGATCTGTTCCGGGAGCTAAAGGTTCAATCGTAATCATCAATAAATAACCATGGAATTAAGTATTGTAAATATTAAAGGAGAAGACACCGGAAGAAAAGTATCGCTGAACGATGCTATTTTCGGTATTGAGCCAAATGACCATGCTATTTATTTAGATGTGAAACAATATTTGGCAAACCAACGTCAGGGAACACACAAAGCAAAAGGACGTAGCGAATTAGCTGGTTCAACTCGTAAACTTGGCCGTCAAAAAGGTGGTGGTGGTGCCCGTCCGGGTGACATCAAATCAGGTGTACGTGTAGGTGGTGGTCGTATGTTTGGTCCTGTACCACGCGATTACAGCTTTAAGTTGAACAAAAAAGTGAAACAATTGGCACGTAAATCTGCTTTGTCTTATAAAGCAATTGATAACCTGATTACAGTAGTTGACAAGTTTGATTTGACTGCTCCGAAAACAAAAGAATTCATAGCAATCACAAAAAGTTTGCAAGTTGCTGATAAAAAGCCGTTAATTATTTTAGCGGATGCAAATAAAAACGTATATTTGTCGGCTCGTAATTTACCGAAGGTAAATGTCGTAACGGTTTCGGAATTAAGTACTTATGCAGTTCTTAATGCGAAATCGATTGTGTTAACCGAGGATGCAGTGTCTGCAGTTGAACAAATATTTAAAGCATAAGGAGGCTAAATAATGGGAATTATTATAAAACCAATCGTAACAGAAAAGATGACTCAGCTTGGTGACAAGTTGAATCGCTACGGCTTTAGAGTTCAAAAAGACGCTAACAAAATTGAAATTAAACAAGCTGTAGAGGCAATGTATAATGTAACTGTAAATGAGGTGAATACCATGATTGTATCTCCAAAAGTAAAAAGTCGTTTTACTAAAAGTGGAGTGATCAAAGGTAAATCAGCAGCTTATAAAAAAGCAATCGTTACAGTGAAAGAAGGAGAACAAATTGATTTTTATAGCAATATTTAAACAAAAAAATGGCTGTACGTAAACTAAGACCCACAACACCGGGGCAAAGACACAAGATTATTGGTACATTCGACACAATTACTGCGAGTGCACCAGAAAAATCTCTTGTTGTAGGCGGATCTAAATCCGGAGGTCGTAACCATGATGGTAAAATGACCATGCGCTACATTGGTGGCGGACACAAGAAGAAATATAGAGTAATTGACTTTAAGAGAAACAAAGACGGTGTTCCCGCAACAGTTAAAGCAATTGAATACGATCCGAATCGTTCGGCACGTATTGCGTTGTTGTATTATGCTGATGGGGAAAAAACTTACATTCTTGCACCAAACGGATTGCAAGTTGGTCAGACAGTTGTTTCGGGAGCTGAAGCTGCTCCGGAAGTTGGTAACTCGTTACCATTGCAAATTATTCCACTGGGAACAATTATTCACAACATTGAATTACGCCCGGGACAAGGCGCCGCGATGGTACGCTCGGCAGGAACATTTGCACAACTTACCTCACGTGAAGATAAGTATGCAATTATCAAATTACCTTCGGGTGAAGTTCGCAAGATTCTTGCAACATGTAAAGCTACTATCGGTAGTGTAGGTAACTCTGACCACGCATTGGAAAGATCAGGTAAAGCAGGTCGCTCACGCTGGCTTGGACGTCGTCCTCGCGTTCGTGGTGTTGCTATGAACCCGGTTGATCACCCCATGGGTGGTGGTGAAGGCCGTGCTTCAGGAGGACACCCACGTTCTCGCAAAGGCTTGTTAGCTAAAGGGTACAAAACACGTGCTCCGAAGAAACAGTCAAGTCAATATATTATTGAAAGAAAGAAAAAATAATCAGAAAACTAAGTAAATAATATGAGCCGTTCATTAAAAAAAGGACCTTTTATAAATCTGAAGCTCGAGAAGAAAGTTGTAGCCATGAATGAAAGCGGAAAGAAAACCGTTGTAAAGACATGGTCTCGTGCTACAATGATTTCACCTGATTTTGTAGGTCATACAATTGCAGTTCACAATGGAAATAAATTTATCCCCGTATATGTTACCGAAAATATGGTAGGTCACAAGTTGGGCGAATTCTCGCCAACTCGTAACTTCCGCGGTCACGGAGGTAAAAAGAAATAATCCATTGAAATTTTAATCAGAAAAAAATAAACATTTCAAGAAAATGGGTGCAAGAAAAAAAATATCAGCCGAAGAAAGAAAAGAAGCAAATAAGACTCTTTACTTTGCTAAGCTCAACGATGTTCCTACTTCTCCACGCAAAATGCGCCTGGTGGCCGATATGATTCGTGGTATGGAGGTGAACAGAGCCTTGAGTGTACTGAAGTTTTCGTCGAAAGAAGCTTCGGGAAAATTAGAAAAGTTGCTTAAATCAGCTATCGCAAACTGGGAAGTGAAAACTGAACAAAAAGCTGACAACGCAAACTTATATGTAAGTGGAATTTCTGTAGATTCAGCAACAATGCTGAAACGTCTGCGTACCGCTCCTCAAGGTCGTGGTTATCGCATTCGCAAACGTTCGAACCACGTTACAATATTTGTGGATACAATGAATACAAACGATAACCAAAATTAATTGCTCGATGGGACAAAAAATTAATCCAATAAGTAACCGTTTAGGAATCATTCGTGGATGGGATTCAAACTGGTATGGCGGTAACAATTATGGTGATACCATACTTGAAGACAGCAAAATCAGAAAATATCTCAATGCCCGTCTGGCAAAAGCAAGCATTTCTCGTATCGTTATCGAACGTACATTGAAATTAGTTACTATCACTGTATGTACTGCCCGTCCGGGTATCATTATCGGTAAAGGTGGTCAGGAAGTTGATAAACTAAAAGAAGAGTTGAAAAAAATTACCGATAAGGAAGTTCAGATCAATATCTTCGAAATCAAACGTCCTGAACTTGATGCTGTAATTGTTGCAAACAACATTGCCCGTCAGGTAGAAGGAAAAATCGCTTACCGTCGTGCTACCAAAATGGCGATTCAATCGACCATGCGTATGGGAGCCGAAGGTATCAAAGTTATGTGTTCAGGTCGTTTGAACGGAGCTGAAATGGCTCGTTCGGAAATGTATAAAGAAGGAAGAACTCCTCTTCATACTTTCAGAGCTGATATTGATTATGCTCATGCCGAAGCTTTAACAAAAGTAGGATTGATCGGAATCAAAGTGTGGATCTGCCGTGGTGAGATTTATGGAAAGAAAGATTTAGCTCCTAATTTCACAGCTGCAAAAGAATCATCACGTGGTGGTGAACGCGGATTTGGCGATCGCAAGGAACGTAACGACCGTGGAGGTAAAGGCGGTTTTAGAAAAAGAAAAAATTAACTGTTAATAATGAATTTGATTTAAGGAAATATTATGTTACAACCTAAAAAAACAAAGTTCAGGAGACAGCAAAAAGGGCGCATGAAAGGAAATGCCCAAAGAGGTAATCAGTTGGCGTTCGGATCTTTTGGAATAAAATCGCTGGAATCTAAATGGCTGACTGGCCGTCAAATTGAGGCTGCTCGTATCGCTGTTACTCGTTATATGCAACGTCAAGGTCAAATCTGGATCCGAGTATTCCCGGATAAACCTATTACCAAGAAACCTGCTGAGGTTCGTATGGGTAAGGGTAAGGGTGCTCCAGAAGGATTTGTTGCTCCTATTACCCCAGGCCGTATCCTGTTTGAAGTAGAAGGCGTATCATTTGAAATTGCAAAAGAAGCATTACGCTTGGCTGCTCAAAAATTGCCGGTAACTACTAAATTTGTAGTTCGTAGAGATTATGATTTCACCTCTGTAAACGCTTAAGGAATATGAAAATTAGAGAAATAAAAGAATTAAACAACAAAGAGATTCAAGAACGCATGGATGTTGAAAAAGAACATTTGGTACGTTTGAAATTGAATCATGCCATTTCTCCTCTTGACAATCCAATGCAAATCAAGGAGGTTCGCAGAACTATCGCTCGTCTTGCTACTGAGCTACGTCAGAGAGAAATTAATCAATAAAATTAAGACCCTGATGGAAACAAGAAATTTAAGAAAAGAGAGAACAGGTGTCGTTTTTAGCAACAAGATGGATAAAACCATAACTATTGCTGTAAAATGGAAAGAAAAACACCCTATTTACGGAAAATTCGTAAATAAAACGAAAAAATATCACGCTCATGACGAAAAGAACGAATGCAACATTGGCGACACTGTACGCATTATGGAAACCCGTCCTTTGAGTAAATTGAAAAGATGGAGATTAACTGAAATTATCGAAAGAGTTAAGTAATTATGATACAACAAGAATCAAGACTCGTAGTAGCAGATAACAGTGGTGCAAAAGAAGCACTTTGTATCCGCGTATTGGGAGGAACCAGCAAACGTTACGCTACCCTTGGCGATATCATTGTTGTTGCCGTAAAAAGTGTAATCCCTTCAGGTGACATCAAAAAAGGTATCGTATCGAAAGCAGTAGTTGTTCGTACGAAAAAAGAAGTTCGTCGTGCTGACGGATCTTATATTCGTTTCGACGATAATGCCTGCGTATTATTAAACAATGCCGGTGAAATCCGCGGAAGTCGTATTTTCGGTCCTGTGGCTCGCGAATTACGTGCTTCGAATATGAAAATCATATCACTTGCACCAGAAGTGCTTTAATCTTCGAAAAAATAATCAGTGATGAGTAAATTACATATTAAAAAAGGTGATACCGTTTACGTAAATACCGGAGTTGACAAAGGCAAAACCGGTCGCGTGTTGGAAGTTCTTGTGAAAGAACAACGCGCAATTGTAGAAGGTGTAAATATGGTGTCAAAGAGCACCAAACCTAACGCAAAGAGTCCTCAAGGTGGTATAATCAAACAGGAAGCAGCTATCCATATTTCAAATCTTAACCCAGTGGAAAACGGGAAACCCGTTCGCGTTGGACGTAAATTGAATGCAGATGGAAAATTAGTTCGCATTTCTAAAAAATCAGGAGGAGAAATTTAATAATGAATACAGCAAGTTTAAAACAAGATTACAGAGATCGCATTATACCGATCTTAATGAAAGATTTTGGGTACAGCTCTATTATGCAGGCTCCGAAACTTGAGAAAATTGTTATTAATCAGGGATTGGGTATCGCTGTTGCCGATAAAAAGATTATCGAAGTAGCTATCAACGAAATGACGACTATTACTGGTCAGAAAGCAGTTGCAACCTTGTCTAAGAAAGATATCTCGAACTTTAAGCTTCGTAAAAAAATGCCGGTTGGTGTTCGTGTAACATTGCGTGGAGAACGCATGTACGAATTCATGGAGCGTTTGATTCGTGTAGCTTTGCCACGTGTTCGTGACTTTAAAGGTATCGAAAACAAATTGGATGGACGCGGAAACTATACACTTGGTATTACTGAGCAAATTATTTTCCCTGAAATCAATATCGATTCTATCACCCGCTTGTTGGGAATGAATATTACTTTTGTAACAACTGCTCAAACCGACGAAGAAGGTTTCGCATTGTTGAAAGAATTCGGATTACCATTCAAAAAAAACTAATTTAGATATACAATGGCAAAAGAATCAATGAAAGCCCGCGAGGTAAAAAGAGCCAAACTGGTAGCTAAATATGCAGCAAAACGTGAACAAATTCTGGCAGAAGGAAACTACGATGAACTTCAAAAATTGCCACGTAACTCTTCGCCTATTCGCATGCACAACCGTTGCAAAATCACCGGTCGTCCAAAAGGATATATGCGTCAGTTCGGTATTTCACGTATCCAGTTTCGCGAAATGGCTTCAAACGGCTTAATCCCTGGAGTGAAAAAAGCAAGCTGGTAAGAGTATTTACCATTTTGTCATTTACAATTTACCATTTAGGTGTATCACTCAAATGGTAAATGGTAAACTCTCAAATAGAAAATTTATAAATATTGTCCCGGAAGACGGGATCAATTTAAAAACAAAAATATGACAGATCCAATTGCAGATTATCTTACGAGATTGCGGAATGCTATCAAAGCTGGCCACCGTGTAGTGGAAGTTCCCGCATCGAATTTGAAAAAAGAAATGACCAGGATATTGCATGAAAAAGGCTATATCCTTAACTACAAATTTGTAGAAGATGGTCCACAAGGTACAATTAAAATTGCCTTGAAGTACGATCCGGTTAACAAAGTTAGCTCGATCAAAGAATTAATCAGGGTTTCAACTCCCGGTCTTCGTAAATATGCAGGCTACCAAGATATGCCTCGCGTATTGAACGGGCTTGGTATTGCAATTCTTTCTACTTCAAAAGGAGTAATGACTAACAAAGAGGCTGTTGATTTAAAAGTTGGTGGCGAAGTATTGTGTTACATTTATTAAAAGAAGGAGGAAAGAATTATGTCAAGAATAGGAAAATTGCCCATTAATGTGCCAGCCGGAGTTACTGTTTCGGTTCAGGACACATTGGTTACCGTAAAGGGACCAAAAGGAACATTGACTCAGGAAATTAATCCGAACATAACTGTAGCTGTTGAAGGTAACGTATGTACCGTATCACGCCAGGATGATGAAAAACAAAATCGTGCATTCCACGGTTTGTACCGTTCATTGATCAACAACATGATCATCGGAGTTTCTCAGGGTTACAAAAAGACATTAGAATTGGTAGGGGTTGGTTACCGTGTGTCAAATCAAGGACAAGTACTTGAGTTCGCATTAGGTTATACCCACAATATCTTTTTAGGTTTGCCAGCTGAGGTTAAAATCGAAACCAAAAGTGAGCGTAACCAAAATCCGGTCGTTATCCTGGAAAGCTGTGATAAACAATTGATCGGTCAAGTTTGCGCTAAAATCCGTTCATTCCGCAAACCGGAACCATACAAAGGAAAAGGTGTTAAATTCGCGGGTGAAGTACTTCGCCGCAAAGCAGGTAAATCTGCCGGTAAAAAATAATTTACGTAAACTTGTGAAATTATGACAACAAATAAAGATAGAAGAACTAGAATAAAAGCACATATCCGTCACAAAGTGTCCGGAACTGCTGAAAAACCAAGAATGACTGTGTTCAGAAGTAATACTCAAATTTACGCTCAAGTAATTGATGATGTAACCGGAGTAACATTGGCTTCTGCTTCGTCATTAGCAATGAAAGATAAAGCAACTAAAAAAGAACAAGCTGCAAAAGTTGGCACTTTGATAGCTAAAGTTGCTCAGGAAGCCGGAATTACACAAGTGGTATTCGACCGTAACGGTTATTTATACCATGGCAGAGTTAAACAATTGGCCGACGCAGCACGCGAAGCAGGTCTTAAATTTTAATGGAGCATGGCAACAAATATGAATAAAGTAAAATCGACCAACGATTTAGAATTGAAAGACAGATTGGTAGCTATCAATCGTGTAACTAAAGTAACCAAAGGGGGACGTACTTTCAGCTTCTCTGCAATCGTTGTAGTTGGAAATGAAGATGGTATCGTAGGTTGGGGACTTGGTAAAGCCGGTGAAGTTACTGCTGCTATCGCAAAAGGAACTGAAGCTGCAAAGAAAAACCTTATCAAAGTGCCTATCATAAAAGGAACTATTCCTCACATGCAGGTATCTAAGTTTGGTGGAGCACAGGTATTCATTCACCCTGCATCGCACGGTACCGGAGTCAAAGCTGGTGGTGCTATGCGCGCGGTACTCGAAAGTGTTGGAGTAACCGACGTGTTAGCAAAATCAAAAGGTTCTTCGAACCCTCACAACCTGGTAAAAGCAACCATCGTTGCATTGAGCGAATTGCGCGATGCACAGACTGTTGCTCAAAACAGAGGTGTTTCACTAGACACAGTGTTTAACGGATAAATCGAATAAATTATGGCAACAATAAAAATTAAACAAGTAAGAAGTAAAATCAAATCACCTAAAGATCAAAAACTGACTTTAGAAGCATTGGGTTTGAAAAAGATGAATGCCGTAGTTGAACACGAGGCTACTCCTTCGATTTTAGGAATGGTAGCTAAAGTGAAACACTTGGTGGAAGTGATTAAATAATAAACAAGATTCTTTAAATCATGAGTTATGAAACGGGTCCCGTTTCTCGCGGGACGAGTTTCATACCACATTTAAAATAAAAATACTATCGTATGAATTTAAGTAATTTAACCCCTGCTGAAGGCTCGGTAAAAGTTAGAAAAAGAATCGGTCGTGGTTCAGGATCTGGATTAGGCGGAACTTCTACTAAAGGGCACAAAGGACAAAAGTCACGTTCAGGTTACTCTAAAAAAATAGGTTTTGAGGGAGGTCAGATGCCAATTCAACGTCGATTGCCAAAATTTGGTTTCAAAAATGTAAATCGCGTGGAATTTAAAGCTATCAATATCGAAACTTTGCAAATTCTTGCCGAAAGCAAAAACTTAACTAAAGTTGGTGTTGCTGAATTGAGAGAAGCAGGTTTCCTTTCTAAAACTGCTCTTGTGAAGATTTTAGGTAAAGGAACTTTGAGCGTGAAGTTAGAAGTTGAAGCTAATGCATTTTCTAAATCGGCTGAAGACGCAATCGTAGCCGCAGGTGGAACCGTAGTAAAATTATAATCGCATGAAATTCATAGAGACACTAAAAAATATCTGGAAGATTGAAGACCTTCGTAATCGTTTGCTTACAACTGTTTTGTTTGTAATGATCTATCGTTTTGGTTCGTATGTGGTGCTTCCGGGTATTGACCCAACTGCTTTAACCGCGTTAAAAGCACAAACCAGCGGTGGTTTGCTTGCATTGTTGGATATGTTCTCGGGTGGTGCGTTTGCTAATGCATCTGTATTTGCATTAGGTATCATGCCGTACATTTCGGCCTCTATCGTAATTCAGTTATTGACCATTGCCGTTCCTCATTTTCAAAAAATGCAACGTGAGGGAGAAAGTGGACGTCGTAAAATGAATCAATACACACGATACCTGACTGTTGCTATCTTGTTATTGCAAGGTCCATCGTATTTGGTAAATCTTAGTGTTCAATTGGCTCAGGCTGGTTCTGCACTTCCCGGCGGATTTTTATTTACTGCTTCTTCTACACTTATCTTGTGTGGAGGTAGTATGTTTGTAATGTGGCTTGGAGAACGTATTACCGATAAAGGTATTGGAAACGGTATCTCTTTCATAATTTTGGTGGGTATCATTTCACGATTCCCTGGTGCGTTGATTAAAGAATTTGCATCCCGCTTAGGAGATGCAGGTGGTGGTTTGGTAATGTTCCTTGGTGAACTTATTTTCTTATTGATTGTAATTGCTGCTTCTATTATGTTAGTGCAGGGAACCAGAAAAATTCCTGTACAATACGCCAAAAGAGTAGTAGGAAACAAACAATACGGAGGAGTGCGTCAATATATTCCATTAAAAATTAATGCTGCTGGCGTAATGCCAATCATTTTTGCTCAGGCAATTATGTTTATACCTGCTGCATTTGCACAGTATTCAACTTCAGAATCTGTACATACATTTGTTGGGGCATTTATGGATATTACCGGTTTTTGGTACAATTTCGTGTTCGCACTGTTGATTGTAGTGTTTACATATTTCTACACTGCTATTACCATTAATCCAACTCAAATGGCTGAAGATATGAAACGTAATAATGGTTTTATACCAGGTATTAAACCAGGAAAACGTACTACTGAATATCTTGATTTAATTATGTCGCGTATTACTTTGCCAGGTTCTATTTTTCTGGCTGTCATTGCGATCATGCCGGCATTTGCAAAAATTCTTGGAATCAATCAGGGTTTTGCTCAATTCTTCGGAGGTACTTCATTGTTGATTTTGGTCGGAGTTGTTCTTGATACACTTCAACAAATTGAAAGTCATCTGTTGATGAGACATTATGATGGTCTGTTGAAATCAGGAAGAATTAAAGGACGTACAGGCGGAGCTTCTGCCTACTAAATAACATTAATCGAATGATTTTTCTAAAATCGGACGAAGAAATTGAATTACTGCGTATCAGTAATCAGATAGTAGCTAAAACGTTAGCTGAAATGGCAAAAATAATTGCTCCGGGAGTAAGTACGGAGCAATTAGACAAAGTTGCCGAAGAGTTTATTCGCGATAATGGTGCTGTTCCCGGATTTCTTGGATATGGTGGTTTTCCTAAATCAATCTGTACTTCGGTAAACGAGCAGGTGGTTCACGGAATTCCTTCTGAAAAGGTAATCCTGCAAGATGGTGACATTATTTCGGTTGATTGTGGAGCATATATCAATGGTTTTCACGGCGATTCGGCCTATACGTTTTGTGTAGGTGAAGTTAAACCAGAGATAGTTGATTTGTTGCGTACCACGAAAGAATCTTTGTACAAAGGTATAGAGCAGGCTCAGGAAGGAAAACGATTGGGAGATGTAGGCAACGCAATTCAAAGTTATTGCGAAGCGCGCGGTTATTCTGTTGTTCGCGAAATGATCGGACATGGAGTAGGACGTAAACTACATGAATCTCCCGAAGTTCCAAATTATGGACGCAAAGGCAATGGAATCATGCTGAAATCAGGAATGACTCTTGCCATTGAACCAATGATTAACATGGGTAGTCGAAATCTTGTTTTTGAGAAAGATGGTTGGACAACAAGAACTCTTGATCGCAAACCTTCAGCACATTTTGAACATTCAGTAGCAATTAGACGCGGTAAAGCTGATATATTATCAAGTTTTGAATATATTGAACAAATTTTAGGCAACAAAGCAATTTAAATAGTTACAAGTTACGAGTTGCAAGTTACAGGAAATTTGAAAAGTAAGATACGATAAAAAAAATCGTAAATCATAAATCGTAAATCGTAAATATTACAAATGGCCAAACAGACAGCAATAGAACAAGATGGAAAGATAATCGAAGCATTGTCAAATGCCATGTTCCGTGTAGAGTTGGAAAACGGTCACGTTATAACCGCCCATATCTCTGGTAAAATGCGTATGCATTATATCAAGATTTTACCCGGTGATAAGGTGAAAGTAGAAATGTCGCCGTATGATTTGTCGAAAGGGAGAATATCTTTCAGATATAAATAATCCCCAAGCTTTAGAAAAGGCTTTGAATAAAAAATTAAAAGAAACAAATTAAATATTTTCATTATGAAAGTAAGAGCATCTGTAAAAAAGCGCACCGACGATTGTAAGATCGTTCGCCGTAAAGGTCGCTTGTATGTTATCAACAAAAAAAATCCCAAGTTTAAACAACGTCAAGGATAAGTAATTTATTTTTGAAAAAAATTAGTTTATGGCTATAAGAATTGTCGGAGTAGATTTACCTCAAAACAAAAGAGGAGAAGTTGGATTGACTTATATCTACGGAATAGGTCGCAGTAGTGCAAAAAAGATTTTAGAAACTGCCGGTGTTGATATCAACATCAAAGTGAAAGATTGGACAGACGACCAAGCAGCTAAAATCCGCGAAATTATCGGAGCGGGATTCAAAGTGGAGGGTGACCTTCGCTCTGAGATACAAACCAACATCAAACGTTTGATGGATATCGGTTGTTATCGCGGTGTACGTCACCGTATCGGTCTTCCGTTAAGAGGTCAAAGTACGAAAAATAACGCTCGTACACGTAAAGGTAAAAAGAAAACAGTTGCTAACAAGAAAAAAGCAACTAAATAAGGTTATTAACTGTTTGCGAATTTTAGAAAAAGCAAAAAATAATATTAAAATAATATGGCAAAGAAAACAGTTGCAGCCAAGAAAAGAGTCGTTAAAGTTGATGGAGTGGGTCAATTGCACGTTCACTCATCGTTTAACAACATTATTGTTACACTTGCAAATGGCAGCGGACAGGTAATTTCCTGGTCGTCGGCCGGTAAGATGGGATTCCGTGGCTCAAAGAAAAATACCCCTTATGCAGCACAGATGGCTGCTCAGGACTGCGCGAAAGTAGCAGCAGACTTAGGGTTGAAAAAGGTAAAAGCTTATGTAAAGGGACCAGGTAACGGTCGTGAATCAGCTATCCGTACTGTACACGGTGCAGGTATCGAAGTAGTTGAAATCATCGATGTTACACCACTTCCACATAATGGCTGTCGTCCTCCAAAACGTCGTAGGGTATAATTTGAATTTTTAAGAATGTGTCATTCTGATGTACAGATTGATTGGATTGCAGAACGAAACCTCTCAGCAATCGCGGCTGTATCAATGAACAATCAGACAACACGGAACCAAAACAAATAAATAAAAAGTTATAAAATGGCAAGATATATTGGACCAAAATCAAGGATTGCTCGTAAATTTGGTGAAGCTATTTTCGGACCTGACAAAGTGTTGAGTAAGAAAAACTATCCTCCTGGACAACACGGACAAGGCCGTCGCAAAAAAACATCGGAATACGGAATCCAGCTTCGTGAAAAACAAAAAGCAAAATACACTTATGGTGTATTGGAAAATCAATTCCGTAGAATGTACGAAAAAGCTCAACGTACTAAAGGTGTTACCGGTGAAGTATTATTACAATTACTTGAAGCTCGTTTGGATAACGTAGTTTACCGTTTGGGAATGGCTCCAACCCGTGCAGGTGCTCGTCAGTTGGTAAGCCACAAACACATTACTGTTGATGGTAAAGTGGTAAACATTGCTTCATGTCATATCAAACCGGGGCAGGTTATCGCTGTACGTGAAAAAGACAAATCAATGGAAGTGATCAATGCTTCTTTGGAAGGTTTTAACCACAGCAAATATCCTTGGATTGAGTGGAATGCTGCTTCAATGTCAGGTACATTCCTACACATTCCGGAACGCGAAGATATTCCAGAAAACATCAAAGAACAATTAATCGTTGAGTTGTACTCTAAATAATAATTGAATCCATGGCTATATTAGCATTTCAAAAACCCGAAAAGGTAATCATGTTGGAAGCTGACGCATTTCAAGGTAAATTTGAATTTCGTCCGTTGGAACCAGGTTACGGTATTACAATAGGTAATGCTTTGCGCCGTATCCTTCTGTCTTCACTCGAAGGTTTCGCTATTACTTCAATCAAAATTGAGGGAATAGAACATGAGTATTCAACTATTCCGGGAGTAATCGATGATGTGACCAACATCATTCTGAATTTGAAACAGGTTCGTTTCAAACAAATTGTTGAAGATATCGATAATGAAAAAGTGACTATCACTGTTTCGGGTGCTACAACGTTCACAGCCGGAGATATTGGAAAATACTTTAGCGCTTTTGAAGTACTAAATCCGAAATTAGTAATTTGCGAACTCGATCCTTCAGCTAGTTTCCAAATTGATATTACAGTAAACAAAGGACGTGGATATGTTCCTGCGGAAGAATACAAATCGGCTAGCTCCGAAATTGGATTTATTCCAATCGATGCAATCTTTACTCCAATTCGTAACGTGAAATATGCGATCGAAAATTATCGTGTAGAGCAGGTTACCGATTACGAAAAACTGGTATTGGAAATCAGCACTGATGGTTCTATTCATCCGAAAGATGCTTTGAAAGAAGCTGCTAAAATCTTGATTCATCACTTCATGTTGTTCTCTGACGAAAAAATTTCGTTGGAAGTAACAGAAGGAGAAGGTGGCGACGAGTTTGATGAAGAAATCTTGCACATGCGTCAATTGTTGAAAACAAAACTTACAGATCTTGATTTGTCAGTTCGTGCGCTCAACTGTTTGAAAGCTGCTGATGTTGAAACATTAGGTCAATTGGCAGGATATCACAAACACGATTTATTGAAGTTCCGTAACTTCGGTAAAAAATCGCTGACTGAGTTAGATGAAAAACTTGAAAGCCTTAATCTGTCCTTCGGTATGGATATCGCTAAATATAAATTAGATAAAGAGTAAAGAGATGAGACATAATAAAAAATTCAATCACTTGGGTCGTACAGCGTCCCACCGTAAGGCGATGTTAGCCAATATGGCTTCTTCTCTTATTCAACATAAGAGAATTACTACTACGCTTGCTAAAGCAAAAGCTTTGCAGGTATATGTAGAACCGCTTTTGACTAAATACACTCGCGTCGTACGGTTTTCAGTTATCTTCAAAACAAAGAAGTAGTTACTGAATTATTCCAGAATGTATCACAGAAAATTGCTAATCGCCCAGGAGGTTATACCCGTATTTTGCGTACAGGTTTCCGTTTAGGTGATAACGCTGAAATGTGTATTATCGAGTTGGTGGACTATAACGAAAACATGTTGAAAGAAAAGGCTGCTAAGAAAGCTGCTCGTACCCGTCGTTCTTCTGCTGCTAAGAAAGCTGAAGCTCCTGTTGCTGTTGAAGCACCGGTAGCTGCTCCAGCGGCTGCTGAAGAAACTCCTGCTGCTGCAGAGTAATCAAATAAAATACTTTTTTATCAAAAGGGAATAAGGTAATACTTGTTCCCTTTTTTGTTGTAAACTTTGTCACAATTGAATAGTTGTATGAAATGTTTTCTCGCTTTTCAAATACTTCATTTAAATATATTTAATGATTATCCGCAAAGTATCCTAATCGAAAGACAAGATAATTTACGGTTGATTTTTATTGAAAACAGTTTAAAAACAATTAGTTTAATTGATTGATATTCATTATATTTATAGTCAAAATCAATAGAATATGAATATACTTGAA
>QKGU01000230.1 GCA_003250325.1 Paludibacter sp. | reverse complement strand
GTTTGTACAAGCCTATTGGGCATTAGCATCTGCACAAGCAGGTAACGAACAATCTGTTTTGGAAAGTATAGCAGCTATTTATCGTCCTGCCGCATTATTTCTCACAAATAAAGAAAATTTTGTAGCGGAAACAGGTGATTTTGCCGGAACGCAAATCAACTCCAGTAATATGCTGTGGAGTCTTTCCGGTAATCTGGCTTTAGTTCATAAAATTCTTTTTGGAGTAAAATTTGATGATGACAGTCTACGATTTCAACCATTAGTACCAAAAGCGCTTTCAGGAACTCGAACACTCACCAATTTTAAAGTTCGTAATTCTATCTTGAATATTGAACTAAGCGGCTATGGTAACCGAATTGTTGATTTTGAGATAGATGGAAAAAAATCGGCAACCGCAGCAATTTCATACTTATTATCAGGCACACATTCAGTGAAAATTGTATTGGATAATAAAGACCTGAATGTTGAACCTATAAACAAGACAAGCAATTATACTTCGGTAGAAACTCCTTTAGGAAGTTACTCTAACAAATCACTAACATGGTCACAAATTGAGAACGCGGTTTCATACACAATCTTAAGAAATGGCAAATTGTGGAAGAAAACTGCAAAAACAAAATTAAAGGTTTCAAATAATGGGTATTCAGAATATCAGATTATCGCAATAGATAAAAATAAAGTTCCATCTTTTGCTTCCGAACCTATAATCGTTTTTGATAAAAGAAATGAAAAGACTATTGAATTAGAAGACTATATTCAGCAGTCTGATAACAAATACAATAACTATCAGGGAAAGGGGTATGTTGAAACAAACAATTCTGTTAATACGAATATCACTTTACCTTTTAGTGCAAACAAATCAGGTGTATATACTTTGAAATTTAGATATGCAAACGGTAACGGCCCGGTTAATACCGAAAATAAATGTGCGATTAGGTCTTTGAAAGTGGATGGCAGTACAGCTGGAACGACAGTATTTCCTCAACGGGGAGCTAACGAATGGTCTAATTGGGGTTATACCAATAGTATTCAAATTAAACTATCGAAAGGCAAACACCTGTTTGAGATAAATTTGGAAACAGAAAATGAAAATATGAATACAGAAATAAATCAGGCATTAATAGATGCCATGATTATATACAGGGTAAAATAGTTATTGGTTGTTTTAGTCGACATCTACAGCAGATTGCAGAAAAACAGTCTACTGTAGATATTTTTTGATTATTTATGAAACAGGTTGCAATTGGAATTGATATTGGAGGTACAAATACAGTTTTAGGACTAGTAGATCAAAATGGCAATGTATTAGTTAAAGATTATTTCTCCACAGCAAAATATAACGATATTACAGAGTATACAAATAAGCTATCAGGCAATATCAATAAATTGCTGGAGAGATTGTCTCAAATTGAGGTGAATCTTCATATTATAGGAATCGGAATAGGAGCGCCGAATGCAAATTATTATTCTGGCACAATAGAACACGCTCCTAATCTTTCGTTTAAAGGAGTAATACCATTTGTTTCTCTGTTGAAAGAAAAATTTCCTTATATACAAACAATAACCTTGACAAATGATGCAAACGCTACTGCAATTGGAGAAATGATGTTTGGAGGGGCTATAGGCATGAAAAATTTTGTAATGTACACCTTAGGTACGGGTGTGGGAAGTGGACTGGTTGTCAATGGAAACTTGGTTTATGGCCAGGATGGTTTTGCTGGAGAATGTGGACATACCATGCTTATTCCAAATGGACGTTTATGTGGCTGTGGAGTGAGAGGTCATCTCGAAGCTTATTGCTCTGCTACAGGAATGAAACGAACTGCATTTGAGCTGCTTGCACAATATAATGATACCAAAAGTTTGTTGGCAGGTTATTCATACAATGAACTAACTGCAAAAAGTATTTATGAAGCAGCCTTAAAAGGCGATGAAATTGCATTGGAAGTTTTTTATTCAACTGGTAAATGGTTGGGACAAGCATTAGCAGATACGGTTCATCATTTTAGTCCTGAGGCAATTTTCCTTTTTGGAGGTCCTGTCGCGGCTGGTGATCTCATAATTAACCCTACCATTGCAAGTATGGAAACTCATTTGCTATCGGTTTTCAAAAATAAAGTCAAAGTACATCCTTCTCTTTTAAAATTTGGTGATGCGGCTATTGTGGGTGCTAGCGCATTAGTGTGGAAAGAACAATAAAATGCAGTTGTGGAGACTTTTATCAATAAATTAAGCAGTAATATAGACAAACAGTTGTTAATAATTGAATTAGAGGAAATTAATCAAATTGATAAAGCTCAAAAGTCAATTGCATGTATTCGGGTAGCTCTTTGTAAACTCAAATCTTTTGTGTTGAGTTATACTTTTAAAACTGAAAAAGAAGAAATTCAATTTTTCAAGAAAATTAAACCGGAAATTTTTAGCAAACTGATATTTTTTGTAAATATCTTTAATATAGAAAGTCGTAGACCGATGGGAAGTGCTGAAATTCAGAAAAACTACCTGCGTAACGAACTGGAAAAACTGACCTTCTTTTTCAGTAACCACCTCGAATTTTACCAGTATTATAGGATGAGATCTACTTTTCTGGATGATAAATTTTTTATCCGGGGCAAAGAAGATATTCACCTATACCATGATAGCCTTATGTTTTATGTTGATCCTGACTTTTCTTCAAGTCATGATTTTATTGTAGCACAGATTCTGGCAAACGACAAATTGGAAGTTTATTTAAACAGAGAATTGGAAGCTTTATCAATGAGAGCTTCAAACTTTGGTTGGAATCCAATTGAAAATGCGGTCAACATTCCATTCTTATGGACTGACAATAAAACGGCATTGGTTGAACTTATTTATGCGCTTTATGTAAGTGGAAGTATCAACAACGGCAGTTGCGGTATTAAAGAATTGACTGCACTTTTCGAACAGATTTTCAATATCCGGCTTACAGATACTTACCACACTTTTGTCGAAATAAAAGGTCGCTCAACACCAACCCGGTACATGGATCATCTCAAAATTTCATTACTCCGAAAAATGAAAGAGGATATTTGAATTCTTCAATTCTTATCCATTTTTATTTTCCACATGGGGTACACCTTGTGTGTTTTTATGAAAAGTTTATTGTATATTTCTGTCATTTCAAGTATTTGTTATTTGATAATGTATTGGTTATAAGTTGCATAATCTCTGTTTTACAATCTTCCATAACGTAACCCTTCATTAACTTTTTTCTAAAATATTTTAATCCCCATTGGGTACACCTTGCGGATTTATTTCATACATATCCACCAACTTTGCCATTATTAAAATCGTCATTGTTCTTTACTCTTTGATTTAAGAATTAGCACATTGGCTTATTATCAAATTATCACATTAATATTATGGCAAAATTTAGCATTTCTCTTCAAAAAACCCTAGCTCACGAAGGGGTTTACAGTAATGATCCTGATGATTTAGGAAAAGAAACTTACAAAGGCATTTCTCGTATTTTTCATCCCAAATGGAATGGTTGGGTTATTATCGACGGTTTAAATAAATCTTCTGATTTTCCTCACATATTTGACAATAATGTCGAACTTCAAAAACAGGTTGAACTTTTTTATCTACATGAATTTTGGTTGCCATTACAAGCAGATCAAATTCAAAATCAAACCACAGCCGACTCCATATTTGATTTTGCTGTAAATTCAGGAATTAAAAAAAGTGTACAATTGACTCAATTTATTGTTGGTGTAAAAGCAGATGGTATAATTGGTGTTCAATCTCTCAAGAAACTCAATTCAATGGATTTTGGGTATTTTCAACCCGCATTTACAGTTGCTAAGATATTTCATTATGTTGATTTAATTCAAAAGCGTCCTGTAAATAAGAAATATCTTTTGGGCTGGATTACCAGGGCATTGGAATACGCTAATGTATAACGGAAAATATAAAAAATGATCATGGAAGTTATCACTCTCGAATCCCAGGCATTTAAAGATCTGATGGATAAAGTCAATACCATTGCCAAATTTGTTGT
>QKGU01000141.1 GCA_003250325.1 Paludibacter sp. | reverse complement strand
CGATCCGGTTAAAGGTCCTTGCTCAATGCGATCCATTACACCTTTCAGAATGGCAGGAATAAAGCGGGCATCAATTGCACCACCAACAATACTGTTGATCATTACAAGTTTACCGCCCCATTCCAAATCGTAAGTTTGCGTATCGCGATTACTGATTTTATATTCCTGTCCACCAAAGCGGAATGTATCAGGAGCAGGCATGCCATCGTAATAAGGCTCTATTATCATGTGAACTTCACCAAATTGACCTGCGCCACCCGATTGTTTCTTATGACGATAATCGGCACGGGCATTCTTAGTGATTGTTTCGCGATAAGGAATCTTTGGTTCTTTAAATTCTATCGCAATTTTATCGTTGGTGGAACTCACCTTGTCCGTAAAGAATTGTTTGCTTGAGTTCTTTCGATTGTTCAATGACCCATGTCGGATCTTCTTCGTGCATTCTTGTCAGAATCTCACTCAGCTTTTCTTCGTCTGCTTCCGAAACAGCTCTGATTGCACGACGGTACTTAGGTTCAGGATATTTAATTTCTTTGAAATCGTACTCACAACCTTTGGCGTTCAATGTATTGCCGGTACGAGTATCTTTTAGTTTTACTGTTGCTCCAATATCACCGGCAACAAGTTCTTCCACCTTTGTGCGTATCTGGCCTGCCACTGAGAATATCTGACTTAATCTTTCTTTTGATCCTCGGTCAACATTTAGCAAATCATCGCCCTCTTTCACTTTTCCGCTCATCACTTTAAAGTAAGAAACTTCACCAATATGAGGCTCAACACTTGTTTTAAACACATAAATACTGGTTGGTCCGTTCGCATCAGGTGCAACTTCCTTACCATCCATTGTTTTTGGTTTCTCGGTTTCGTTTACGCTCGGCACTACATTTCCCAGAAATTCCATCAAGCGGCGAATCGCCATATCTTTTCCTGCGCACAAACAAAAAACAGGGAACATATCTCGGTGAAGTAATCCTTTGCGAATTCCAAGTCGCATTTCATCTTCGGTAAGCGAGCCCTGATCGAAGAATTTTTCCATCAATTCTTCGTCATGCTCGGCCGCAGCTTCCACCAATGCGTTATGAAGTTCCTGTGCTTTTTCCATTTCGCTGGCAGGAATTTCCAAAATATCAGGAACACCACCATCGGCTTTCCATTGGTATAATTTCATTTTCAGCACATCCACAATCGCGTTGAATTGCGGCCCAGTACTGAGAGGATATTGAATTTGAACCACTTTATTACCGTAGCTTTCTTTCAATTGAATCATCGTTTTTTCGAAATCAGATTTCTCGTGATCCAATTGGTTGGCAATAAAAATTACTGGTTTTTTGAATTTTTCTGTGTAACGAAAGTGATTGTTGGTTCCGACTTCCACACCGTATTGTGTGTTGAGGAGGATTAGCGAAGTATCGGTTACGTTCAGCGAAGTCACCACGCCGCCAATAAAATCATCAGAACCGGGACAGTCAATAAAATTTAGTTTTTTGTTGTTCCATTCTGTCTGAAAAATGGTAGAAAAAACAGAATAGCCATACTCTTTTTCAACTGGGAAATAGTCAGACACTGTGTTTTGTCCACTAATTGTGCCTCTACGTTTTATAACACCACTCTCGAAAAGCAAAGCTTCTGCAAGAGTGGTTTTCCCGGCGCCGGAACTACCCAATAATGAGATGTTCTTAATTTCATTTGATTGATATACTTTCATACTGTATTAAAATTTAATGAATTAATACTAAAAAACTGATCATTTTTTCTTTATGAAAAATCGTATGGCAATGTATGAAATCTATCTTAAAATTATATCTCAGTTTGTATGTTTTACAACATTAATTCGAAATAGAAATGTAATAATTATACAAAAAACCTAGTTGATCAAAACGGAAGTTTATCTACATAATCGTCTATATTTCAATGCAAAATAAAGTAATGAAATCAGACAAATTACAAGAATGGAAACAAAAACCGCAAAGCTGTTTTCGGAGGTAAAATAAGTAATTAACGAAAAGAGTAGAGTGCCGATTAAAACAAAAATAAATGTCACCAAGTTTAGGTAACCAACCATATCGCCAAGTCTGCGACCCACGTCCGATTTTTGCAACATCGACAGGCAGGGTATTTGGAAAAATCCGCCCATAAAAGCAAGTAGAAATACAAGAAAAATAAAAAGTTCAAGTCCGAGAGGAACAAGTACAATAACCAACAGGCTCAGGATCATTCCTGACAAACCAATCAATATTAACTCCCGCTTTACATTTTTTCCTGATATTCTTCCGGCAACCCAACTTCCAAGCGCAATACCAACGGCAGCAAAAGCCATTACCAACCCAGTTGTCGCGTTTGACGCATGGTAAATGTTTTTCGTATGTATAACCAGATTCATTTGAAGCATTCCACCAATCAGCCAAAAGGTGGAAGCACCCAGAACGGCCGCATTCACATCTTTATGTTTTCTGGCAAACTGAAAAGAATGAACTAAAAACAGAAACGGATTCAGCGTAACTTCACTCGATTTGTCCTCAGGCAATTCGTGCGCTTTAATCGTCCGCGTAACGACATATCCGAGCAATGCCAGCCCCATAAACAGCACATACACCAACCAATGATAGGGTGAATCGGAAATCACGGAAGCAGTTACAGTTCCAATCAGGATTCCCAGAAAAGCCATCGTCTCAAAAACTCCACTTCCGAACGAAACTCCTTCCTTCCCGCCAATGTCTCGAATCAGACTATATTTCGATGGAGAATATAAGCAGCTTTGAATTCCCATTAATAATACCGAAACAATCGCCAGCACTACCCAATGAAAATAAAATGCCAACGACGCAACCAGCATTATCGGCAATTCCAGCAACTTAAAGAAACGGAATACAGTTGTTTTTGAATATACTACGGCAAGTCGTCCACCCAACGGTGAGAGGAAAAGATAAGGAATAACAAGTGACGCAGAAACTATGGAGATAAGTTGAGATTGAGTCAACCATGATGGCAACGACCAACCAACCGCGATGAATATGATGCAGTTTTTCAGAAAATTGTCGTTATAGACACCTAAAAAATTGCTCAGGAACAAGGATGTCCATTTACTGCGTAACAACATAAATCATCCTTTTTTTCAAGATTTCTTCAACGAAAATATAAAGCTAAGTCCACCACCGGGAACATTTTTGGCTGAGATTGTTCCACGATGAAAAATCACTGCATTTTTCACAATGGCCAGTCCGAGTCCTGTTCCACCCATTTTTCGGCTACGGCCTTTATCAACACGATAAAAACGTTCGAACAATCTATTCAAATGTTCCTCGGAAACTCCCACCCCACTATCGCTAAATGAGAAATAATAGTACTGTTCATCCTCTCGATAGCAATTTATGTCTACGTTCAGTTTCAAACCGGCATAAGCCAACGCGTTATCCAACAGATTTCGGAAAATAGAATAAATCAATGATCGATTGCCCTGAATTTTTACTTCTGCCGGAAAGTTGGTTGACACCACAAATCCTTTTTGCTCAATTTCCAAATGGAGATCATTCAACACATCAGAAACAACCTCGGAAATATCGCAGGTTTCCTTTTCGAACATACGTCGACCTTCATCAATTTTATTCAATGTGGAAATATCCTGTAGCAAATCGCGAAGTCGTTGAGCCTGCTGAAACGAACGCTCGATAAAAAATTTCTGACGAGCAGGATCAAGATCGGGATTTTCCAGAATACTTTCCATATATCCCAAAATAGAACTCACCGGCGTTTTTAATTCGTGCGAGATATTTTGAGTCAGATGACGTTTCAGTTCATTTTCATGTTCCTGAACAGATATATCATTAATAGAAATTTCAAAAGTATCATCCTGAAAAACAATACACTGCACTGAAAACACACGACTTCCTTTTTCGATTGTCAGCCGTTTCTTTTTGAGTTTCTTAAAGATCATATTCTGGTCAACAAACTCATTCAGTTCAGCAAATTCAGGCATTGAGAAAATCTCATCGGAACTTTCGATATGTTTGTCTGAAATGATATTTGTGTATTGAATAAACTGATTATTTGCCAGAATTTCCTCTTTGGCCGACGAAAAAATACCGAGTCCTTCCTGAGAAATCTGCAGGTGAGTAATCAGTTTTTCGCGTTCACGATACACCTGATCTTTGGTTATCAGCAGAAGTTTATACATCTGGACAATATTCTTACTTATTTCTCCCAGCTCGTCATTCGGAAAATCAATATCCGTATCGGCAATTTCCTGCTTTTCAGCCTCTTTGGTAAAAACACGAAGACGATCGATTGAACGCGTAAAATTGCGGGAAATAATATAAAGCGCGATAACAGCCAGAATGAAAACAAAGCCCATAAAATTCAGGAAGAATGTATTGGCTTTGAGCATACTCACC
>QKGU01000231.1 GCA_003250325.1 Paludibacter sp. | reverse complement strand
AACTTCAAAAGGATGATGAATAAATGGAAATCATCTTTTTGGCTCGAATTTAAAATACAAATTGTTGACTTGATAAAAGCTATGTTTTACCAAATCAACAATAATATAATACGAAAATGGGCTTTTTAAGGCTCGACTAATTATGTTCAGTTCTGGTGGTTAATACGTTGTACGAAAATACCTGAAAATTCTTGCAAAAGATATAATCGATTCGATATGAGTCCGGAAAGGCTGTCGACTCAATATCCCAACCGTTATATGTTGCTAGTATCTCATTTTGAATTTTCTCGGAAATAACTCTACTGTCGTTTAATTGGGGGCTGAAAACATCAAATAAATTTGTTTCAGTTATGGCAGCGTTAAAGTCACCACTGCATATTACAGCATTATCTCCGGCTATACTTTTTATTTTCTCATTAACTAATATCGCACTTTTCTCACGTGCAATTTTGCCTAAATGATCAAAATGGACATTGAAAAAGTAAAAGCTGTTTTTGCTAACATTATCATACAGTTTTACCCATACACAAATTCTGTTCAGCGCTGCATCCCAACCTTTTCCTGCAATCGAAGGACTTTCGGACAGAAAAAAGAATCCATTATCTATCTTTTTAAAGCGCGATTTATTATAAAAAATGGCAATATTTTCACCTTTTGTACCTTTGGTATTGCTTCTCCCTTTCGAAAATGAACCATATTCTGGTAGCAAAGTTATTAAATCTTTTTTTTGTTGTTTGTCTTTGATCTCCTGAACTCCAAATACATCAAAATTATTCACCTTTATTACTTTTGCAACTTCATTTTTTCTATTGTCCCATGAACGATAACTTGTGTCAACTGGCGTTTTTACCCTGATATTGTAGGTTGCTATTGTCAATGTATCCGAACCGAAAGAAGAAGTCTTTTTTGCGCTACAGTCGAAAATTTGATTAACAGCAGCTATAATAAAAATTATTATTAGTTTTTTCATTGCTTTACATAATTAATTTTTGATACATAAATTTTACTAAACTATTTTGGAAAATCCGCAACTAGCACAAAGCTTTTCCACAATTTTTTTTTCTACAAATCCTTTTTTCATAACTCTTGCCCGTTCTTTATCCAGAATAGCAGATAAATCTTCATTGAAAATATTTCCCAGTTCGATGTTGGCATCTGCATCGAGGCAGCACGGAACGACTTTCCCATTTGAAAGAATGGCAATATGATCGCGAAGGGCATAACATGTTTTTTTGTTATGGATGATTGTCGAGTTCTCGTCAGGCCAGTCAAATCGAGGAGCGCGTTGAAAGAAGATATGATCTGATAACTTGATTCCGTTTCCACTTGTTTTATCTGACAAATAATCAAGAGATAAATCGAATTTGGAAGCAATTTTAGACAAACAAAATGAATTAAAATCTTTACTCGATTCGTTTGTACTGTTCCAAAGACGAAGGCTGATATATGTTTTTGCGGCAGCTAAAGTCGAAAAATCAAAAATAGAATATAAATAATCATCCCATTTATCAGGCTTAATGTTTTCTTCAGCATCATGCAGCGAGATATTAATCTGACGAACATTGTGCTGCAGAAGAGCTTTTTTTTGTTTTCCCAGCAATCCTCCGTTGGTCGTTATATTAATGTTTAATTCAGCCTTTTCTGCAATGGAAAGGATCTCTTCAAGCTGAGGATGTAGCAGAGGTTCACCCAATACATGCAGATAAATGTAGTTTGTAAAAGGACGAATTTTATCGACAATAATCTGAAATTCTTCAGGCGACATAAATTTTTTAGCTCGTGTCGTCTTAAAGCAAAAGCTACAGTCAAAGTTGCAGCAATTTGTTATTTCGATATAAATTTTTTTGAATCTCAAATTTTGGTCAGTGTTCTTGTTTAAAAAGATACTTTGGAGCTTTAATGAGCCTTTCAATAATAATTTTGAAATGAATGAATCTTAACTTATTCAAAGCATCTGGAGTTGAAAGAATCTCAGCAAAATAAGTAGCATTGGAAATAATTTCTTTAGTAGAAAATCCTGTTCTTGCCATTCTGCGAATGAACTTTGCAAATAGCTTTAGTTCAGTATTTCCAATGTTATTTATAACATCTTTAGATATATCAGAACACAGAAGTGGTAACCTATCGCTCCACTTTTTGTGAACTTTTATAAGATTATTGTAGTACTGGTTATTCAGACTTCCCTCAGAGAAATGTTCAATAAGAATATTAAAAACAACGTAATTGTTATAACCTGCAAGAATAGATTGAACCGAAATGTCGTGATCATATCCGTGAAAACCTGACAGACTTTCATCAAATTTTATATAATCCAATAAATCTCTTCGGAATGATAAAAATACTCCGTCTAGAACAACGGCTTCTTGACGGTTGTCTGAATTGCCAGATAATTCATATTGAACATATTTACTGCCATTATAATGTTGAATTAGGTTCTTGTATCCATGTCCAACACTCCACCATGCAGCAGGAACTTTTGTCATTAATTTTCCACCAGCTACTCCAACAATTCCAGTTTTTTTATCATCAAGGTGGAGCATTAAATTTACTCCCCAGTTTTGTGTTCTGAAAAGAATGTCCTCATGAATAAAGCACAAAAATGGAAATTTACTTCTTTCAATACCTTTGTTGTATGCAGAAAAAATTGAATAAACACTGTTGGAGTTATCAATGATGATAGTTTCATAATCAACTCCAATCGTACTCTCTATATTTTTTTTTAGATCAATAGAAATGTCAGAATTTCTTGAACAAATAATGATTGATATCATAAATTTAGTTGGTGTTGTTTCAAATCTCTTTACAATAGATTTATGTCTAATCTCTCTTTACAATCATATATGTGGAATAACTTCGCGTTTCCTATGTAGCTGGCCCATAGTGTAAATGTACTAGGAGGCCCTATTAGATAATCGCAATTAGACATAAGATGGTGATCAATGTACCAACTTTCATTAGAAATTAAAATATTATCAGATTGTTTAAAACTTAATTCACCATTTGAAAAGAGAACGAATAAATGTTTTTCTTTTCCTTGCTGATTTAATTGTTTGGAAATACTAACCATGTATTCTTTATAAACATCATCATTGAAGTAATAAATTCCTCCTTTCCATTTCTTGTAATCACCCCGCCTTATATGTACCCCAATTAAGGTGTATCCTTGTGATTTTAGTTTATTGATATTATCTACCATGTAATTTCCATTGTAGAATGATTCTTTTAAAGAATATCGCTGCGAAATATCTGATCGATATTTCTCTTCAAGAGAAGGCAATCTAAATCTCCAACCAGCTGTATAAATAATATTTTTTTTATCAAAAGCTTTTAGTAATATCTTCTCACATTCAGGCTCTTTGCCTAGTTTATCGAATCTGACTAATTTCAAAAATCTTAATTTAGATATAATCCACACAACAGAGAATAATTTTTTTACAATTCTACTATGATGAAAAATGGGACCGAGAAGGTCTATCTGTAATATTTTTAATAAAAAAGTAGATTTACTATTGCAAGGCTTTTTGTAATAGTGTGCTATATTACTGAAAGTCGGATTGTGATACTCAATATTATGCTCTTTGCAGAATATTTCGAAATGTAGATTCTGCAGCAATCTATTGCTGTGATTCCCATTCGGTTTTATAACTATTAGTTTCTTTCTTTTAGTTACTTTCATTACATAAATAACTTTAATTTTTTTATTAACTGATATTCCTCTTTAATAAATAATCTAAAAAATATCTTTTGTCTGAAATTCCAACGTTTCAATACTTCATCAAATTCGGGACTATTATTGTGTTTCAATATAATTTCCCTTGCTTGCTTGAGGTATTTGATATCATTATTTTTACGAATAGGATTTCTGATCAAGAAGCGGTATATCGCGTAAGCTTCTTTTCTGTAAACCCACCATAACAATCTTTTATCAATGTTTTTATCCAATGCATATTTTTGATAAATATAAGGAATGATGATCTCACTAATATTGAAAAAAAGCGTTGGCTTGTAACCATTAAGAGTCGTGCTTATTTTCGAATAACGGTGGCAGGCCACTACATCGGTTATTTGGACAAAGCTTTTTATTCTGGCCACAACATCAAACGTAAATAAAAAATCTTCGCCACCTGCACGCAAATGATCATGAAAGCGTACGTTCTGCAATACAGATTTTTTGAAAAGACACATCCAAACGTAATACCACCTTTTATTCTTGTGGCGAATATGCCGATAATAATCTGTAAGTGGATTTTTATAAAAGTATAGTTTGTTTTTTTTATGGTCTTCTTCGGGAAGTTGTTCCAATTTACAATCTTCAGAGATCATCATCATTCTTCCCCGAACTAAATCGGTATTGAATTTTTGAGCTGCTTCAAGTAATTTTTTTAAGGTGTATTTTGGGATCAGGTCATCATGATCCATCATGTAAACGTATTCACCATTAGCTGCATCTAAACCTGTATTTCTTGCTTCGGATACTCCTCCATTCGATTTGTTTATCTTAATAAATCGGCTGTCTTTTTCTGCAAATTCATCAATAATTGCTTCCGATAAATCAACGGAACCATCGTTAATACAAAAACATTCGAAATTGGTATGTGTTTGTTGTTGAATTGAACGTAATGCATCTTTCAAATACAACTCATCGTTGTAAATAGGAATAATTACCGACACAAGTATTGACTCCGTATTCATCTTTATAATTTAACTTCAAGAATTTTAGCTAACCAATTCAACAAAACCTTCTGATCGTCTTCCGTTGCCAAATCAAGCGAGCCGATACAACAAAACTTCAACTCTTTGTTGGTTTTGTACATATTCAATTTTCTGTTTAAATACTTATCTCCCCTCCCTACCGGTTTTATATATAAAAGAAAGTCTTTTGATGGTTTTGTAATGACTTTCCCCATATCGAACATTGAAAGATAATACAGCTCATTTGTATTAAACTGCTTGCCACTACGAAATTTATGAGAAATATTTGATATAAAAAGGTCGTGATGTTTTGAATAAAAATCAGTAATTACACTTTTTTTTAAGGGATGAGGAATGTGGTCGAGATGAAAATACATAAACTTGCTTCCATATTTTCGCGCCGCCATAATCATTCCATCTTTAAACCCTATCGGTTTATGTCCGTTTTTCATTGGCTTAATCAACCATAATAATCTATCTAAAATAATACTTCTCCAGTTACCATAAGCTATTATTTTATCATCAAGAAACCAATCCGTTTGATTAACTGGTCGCATTAAAATGAAATCGTCGTTAAAATATATGTATTTTTCACTTAAACCGGGTATTCTATGTATGCAAGTTTCGACAGCACGACTGTTAAAAACAGGTAAATACTCTTCGTAGTCTCTAAAAATTACTTTATGGTCAACAATTTCGACAGGGATGCTATTCTGTGGAAAATTTTGTTGAAGAAAATCGTCTAAATGAGGATTTTGTTCGTCAGTTACAATAAAAATTTTCCGAATAAAAGGAGCAAAGCGAATAATCGAAGATACACAATAAAATATCTCACCTTCTGAACGGTAGCGAGTTGGACCCGCAATATCATCAGATCTGGCCACCTGCAGGCTTAGATATGGTTGAATCTTTTCTTTATGCTTTGGATCATTCCCATCTACCCAGGCTACAACAGCATCTATTTCTTTAATTGGTTCTTTAGACATTTAGCAAACTCCTTTAAATCTTTCAGGGATTTTTATCACTAATTTTAATCCTGCCATTGAAGGCTTATTCCATGCAAAGATTGGTCTGACGATAGTTTGTAGTAATCTTGCAAAAGGTATAATTATATCCCCATCTTTAGCTTTTTTCGTGGATATCAGTGTAATTGTCCTTGAGCGTTTATTCAAATGTCTTTTCCAACCATCTTTCAATTTATCATTATCTCCGAGTTTTTGTTTCAGTATGTCGAAATCAACACTTCCAAAATGAAAAAGATAAAGATTCTTATCAATTTTAAAATTGTGACCTTTTATTCTGTGAAATCCGGCTCCCCATTTAATTGGTTTTGCAATAACAGAAGCTTTTGTATATCTTGAAGATAAAACAGCAAAATTTCGTTGAAGTAAAAAGGCTTTGTTTTCAATAATACTTTTTTCTATATTGATATTCTGCCCAACATCTATTCCTAAACCCGAAACAGATGTTTCGATATCGATTCCATTTAAGTATTCGGATAATGATTTATTGCATTTCGGGTCAACTAAAAGAAATTCATCAACATCTGTTCCAATAACCAAATCATATCGTTCAAAAAGTTTAATTGCTTCGCCTGACAGAAAATTGATTCTTTTTTTATCTGCAATAGCAACCTGTCCTTCAAGGTGTTCAATCTTTTTTATATTTGTCTTGATTGCATTTACAGGAGCAATCTGATCTTTTCCATCAAGAAAAATATACAGATTTTCTTCGCCCAATTGATGGCCATAATATGCAATCCAACGACTAAGAAAAAAATTATCATTTCTAACCATTGTGATTGCACAAATTTTTTTCATATTTTTTATTGAGTGGTTCAAGATGTTTCTATAAACGCTCTTTCAACGAAGTTGTTTTTGATACGACATTTTTTTTCGAAGAATAGATGTTATTCTGATTAAATGTAAATGAAAATTAAGAGTAAGTAGTGATAGTGGTATTGATTTATCGCTTGTTGAAAGGATACATTTGCTAATTACAGGATAGATCTCATTATTTTTCATTCCTATACGTACCAGCCTTTTTTTTAAGCGACCTATCATGTGTCTTTCAGCTTTTGGCAGATCTTCCTTTATTTTCTTATGAGATATAGAATTGTCAAAAATAGGTAGTAAATTATCCCATTTTTCGTGTAATTTTAATAATTTTTGAATGTAGTTTTTATCAAAAGAACCTCTGGAGAAATGTTTTATCTCAATGTCAAATATAATACTGTTTTGGAATCCGGCTAAATTTGATTGGAGGCAAATATCTGCATCATAACAATGAAAGCCTTCCAACTTTTCATCAAAGTGTATTTTGTCGAAGATATTTTTTTTTGCGCAGAGAAAGACACCATCCAAAACCAAACATCTTTCTGATTTGTTCTCTGGGATTTTAGGGTAAATTCTCTTGTCATCAACAAAAGTCCCATTTTGAGTGAGGTCAGTCTGTATAATATTATACATTGGCTGGTAGGAAGACCAATCGTAGGGAACTCTGAGAACTGCTTTACCACCTGCAATTCCAATGATTCCTGCATTTTCAGCATCTAAATGATTGATTACTCTTTTGCCCCAATCCTCAGTAACAAACTCTACATCCTCGTGTACAAAGCATAGGTATGGGAATTTACTTTTTTTTATTCCTATATTATATGCCTTAAAAATACTATAATGATTTTGTGAGTTGTCAATGGTTATTATTTCGTACTCACAACCAATCGTATTTTGAATATTGCTCTCTAATGAATCAGATAACTGATTGTTTTTGGAGCATATTATTATTGAGATCATTATTTTCTAAATAATTAAGTATTATCTCAGACCTTATATTTAAACTTCTGAAATAAGCTTCAATTGATTATTGTACCTCCCTGTGTTTAGGGCAATAATTTACATGCAAGACCTATAATCGTTTTGACTATTTTAATAATTCGTGTACACCCTCACCCAGTCGACATCCAAACTTCCTGTACTTCCAGTCTGTTTTTCAGGGATGAAAGAATTAAAAGCCAGATACATCGATTCTGCAGGGATATTACTTGCTGTTCGATAAACTTCGTAATCGTTAATCATCCAGATAAGTTCTTTTTCCGACCACACAAGTGTGTATATAAAGAAGCTGGATGGATTAATTCCCGTTATTTTCACCCCATCGACCAGATTTTTGTTTGTGTTACCAAGTGTGATATGCTTGCCGGTTGAATGGAAAATCTTGATTTGAGGTAGTTTGGAGTCAGCTCCTAACCAGAATGCATGATTTAAATTTCCTGTGCAGCGTAATTTGGCTCTGAAAACTCCATATTTCTGACGGAATTTGTCTGCAGTCTGCACTACGTCAGAACTATAATGAAATTCTTTTTCGATAAATCCTTTTTCTTTATGCCACGCTCTGGCTACCGTTTTTTCGTGTTTGGTTGAAATTTTTAAAACGCCATTTTCAACAGAAACATTTTTTCCGGAGTTATTTGCTTGTTTCTCATTGGCAAATGAGTGATCACCAATAAGTTCTTTACTTTTATAATGAAATCCAAAATTCCAGTGGGAGTTATCGAGAGTGTTCCATTCAAATTCTTCTTGAAACGATGGTTTCAAAGTTTTGTATCTCGTAAAACGTTCCGGCTTTTCATTTTCAAAGAAAATTATATCCGGATTTTTAGCCAGTTCGTAAAAACGTTGTTCCTGAACATATTCAGGGGTTGAGTGCCACCGTTTTTCATTCGCCCAAAATTCATTTTCTTTTGTGAATTCTGGTGTGGAAACTTTCAGTTTTAGTTTCTCAAATTCATTAATGATATAGGACTTATGAAAACGAACGTACGTTTTATATGCTTTAGAGTGTTCGAATTGTTTCAGTTTTTGAAGTTTCTCGGATGCTTTTACAAGCTTGTTGTCTCCAAGTTGCTCAAATTCAGGAGTAGATTTGAATTTTAGATATTGTTTCAATTCATCCGATTCCAGAGCCTGATAATAGAGCATTATCGAAGGGGAATTCTCAAGCTTTTTGTACTTTTTATTTACCCGATATTGTTCTGTGTCTTTATATTTGCGGTTCTGGAGTAACTTTTTATTTTCCTGAAACTTAGCTGATTTCACAACATGGAACAATTTCTTGTATTCAGCCAGTTCTACTGATTTTTCTACCTCTGCATATCGCTGCATAGCAACAATCAATTCAGCTTCACTTTTCTCCAATTTAGCAGTAGGAGTAATTTTCCCAAAGAGTCTTTTCCAAAATAAATTCATAAGCAGCAATAATACATATTATAATTTAAGCAACTCTATACAGTGATTAAAATTGTTAGCAATCAGCGGTTTGTATTTTTCTTCAGCCGGCATGAAATGCTCAGCTCGCATAAAATCAATTTGCTGTAAGAACAAATCATAAAACCCATCGTGATTAACGATTATAAGAGGCTTTTTGTGTTCACCAACAATTCCAGAAGCGATAATATCGAGCATTTCATCAAGCGTACCATAACTTCCCGGTAAAACAACAAATACGTCTGATAATGCTTTCATTTCGGCTTTGCGTTTACTCATGGTATCAACTATAATCAGTTGAGTAGGTAATGCGCTTTGCCTGTTCATGTTTATTACAGCTTCTGGTATCACTCCAACGATATTCCCTTTGTTTTTGTATGCACCTTCCGAAACCGAGTCCATCAGTCCGCCAGTTGCACCACCGTAAACAAGAGTATTCCCACTTTCGGCAATCCATTCACCCAAACGTTGGGCTTCCGATTTGTATTTTTCGGAAATTGAATTGCTGGAGGAACAGAAAACTGCAATGTTCATTTTTATAGTTTATAGTTGACAGTTGATAGTTAAAATTATTCATTACTATCAACTATCCACTAAATTAAGCATCAATTTTTGCGTAAGTTGCGTTTTGTTCGATAAATGCTCTACGGGGAGCTACATCGTCGCCCATCAACATTGAAAAGACGTGATCGGCAGAGGCTGCATTCTCAATATCAATCTGACGCAATGTGCGGTTTTCCGGATTCATAGTTGTATCCCAAAGTTGGATTTCGTTCATCTCTCCCAAACCTTTGTATCGTTGTGTATGGATTGAACCTTCTACGCCACCACCGTATTTTTCAATAAATGCCTGACGTTGTTGATCTGTCCAGCAATATTCTTCAATTTTACCTTTTTTACATAAATAGAGTGGAGGAGTAGCGATATAAAGATATCCCTGTTCGATCAACTCTTTCATGTGACGGAAGAAGAAGGTCATAATCAACGTAGCAATGTGACTTCCGTCGACATCAGCATCGGTCATGATTATAATCTTGTGATAACGAAGTTTTTTAAGATTTAAAGCTTTGCTATCATCTTCTGTACCTATAGTAACGCCCAAAGCGGTATATATATTGCGTATTTCTTCACTTTCGAGCACTTTATGTTGCATGGCTTTTTCTACATTCAGAATTTTTCCGCGCAATGGTAAGATTGCCTGAAATTGACGGCTACGACCTTGTTTTGCTGTTCCACCTGCAGAATCCCCTTCGACAAGGAATAATTCGCATTTTTCAGGGTCTTTGTCTGCACAGTCAGCCAATTTCCCAGGAAGTCCACCTCCGGAAAGTGGTGATTTGCGTTGCACCATTTCTCGCGCCTTACGAGCTGCATGGCGTGCTGTTGCTGCCAGAATCACTTTTTCAACGATCATACGAGCTGCTTTCGGATTTTCTTCCAGATAATTACCCAGCGCTTCACCTACAGCCATATCTACAGAACCCATAACCTCATTGTTGCCCAATTTAGTTTTTGTTTGTCCTTCGAATTGAGGTTCTGCTACTTTAATCGAAATAACTGCTGTTAAACCTTCACGGAAGTCGTCACCACTGATTTCCACTTTTACTTTTTCAAGCATTTTGCTGTCTTCGGCGTATTTTTTCAAAGTACGTGTCAAACCGCGACGGAAACCGGCAAGGTGAGTTCCACCTTCTATCGTATTGATATTGTTGACGTAAGAGTGAATGTTTTCGTTGTATGAGGTGTTGTAAGTCATTGCGATCTCTACCGGAGTACCATTTTTCTCAGTTGAAATATGGATCACGTTTTCAATCAGTTTTTCGCGCGATTCGTCGATGTATTCAACAAATTCTTTTAATCCTTCTTGTGAGTGGAAGGTTTCAGAGCGGAATGAGCCATCTTCTTCTGCCTGACGTTTGTCGGTGAGAGTCAATGTGATGCCGGCATTAAGAAAAGCTAACTCGCGTAAACGGGCTGCCAAAACATCGTATTTGTAAACAGATTCGATGAAAATGCTGTTGTCTGGTAAGAAAGTCGTTTTTGTTCCGTTCGAATCAGAGGTGCCGATTTCAGTTACCGGAAATTTTGGAATACCGCAAGAATATTCCTGCATGTATATTTTCCCGTTGCGGGATACTTCTACGCGTACATGAGTCGAAAGAGCGTTGACGCAGGAAACACCCACACCGTGCAAACCACCGGAAACTTTATAGCTGTCTTTGTCGAATTTTCCACCGGCGTGAAGTACTGTCATTACAACCTCCAAAGCCGATTTTCCTTCCTTCTCGTGATAATCCACAGGGATACCACGTCCGTTATCTATTACAGTAATTGAGTTATCTTCGTTGATAAAAACCTGAATCGTATCGCAATGTCCGGCCATGGCTTCGTCAATAGAGTTGTCGACTACTTCGTAAACCAGATGGTGTAATCCTTTAATGCCAATGTCACCAATATACATTGCTGGCCTTTTGCGCACTGCTTCCAATCCTTCCAGCACTTGAATACTACTTGCGCCGTAATTGGCGCTGGCGGTATTTTTTGCAATTTCTTCTTCGCTCATTTTTTATTTTAAATTATTCGTTTTTAGCGTTTTAGTGTTTTTGTTTTTTTGCTGCTTACAACAGGGTAAATTCTTCAAAAAAAACATACAAATATAATATAATTTTTTGAGAAAATCGCTATAAAAACGGGACTATTTTGAAATGTGAAATGAGAGATAACGCTGTTGGATAATAACCTTTTTTCTGTCTCGGAAGATATAGAAAGAGGCTTTATTTTGAATACGAAATTACCAGTTAATCTCGGCGATTCCGTTTGCCTTTAGGTAGTTGTTGGCTGATGAGAAATGTCCACAGCCAATAAATCCGCGATAAGCCGATAATGGAGATGGGTGGACGGATTTTAGAATCAGATGTTTAGCCGAATTGATAACCGCCCCTTTTTTTTGGGCATACGATCCCCAAAGCATAAAGACAAGGTGCTCTTTTTCTGTGGCTAGTTTTTGGATAACGGCATCGGTAAATTTTTCCCAGCCTTTGCCTTGATGAGAGCCAGCCATGTGAGCCTGAACGGTAAGTGTGGCATTAAGCAAAAGTACCCCTTGTTGTGCCCAGCGAATAAGATTTCCACTTTTAGGCATTTGAATGTTCAAATCGCGCTCTATCTCCTTGAAAATGTTGATTAATGAGGGAGGAAAAGCGATGCCGTCGTTCACTGAAAAGCATAATCCGTGCGCTTGCCCAACGCCATGATAAGGATCCTGACCAATAATTACTACTTTGACATTGTCGAAAGGACATTGATCGAAAGCGTTGAAAATAAGTGGAGCCGGAGGGAAGATGAGTTTTGTTTTGTATTCGTTTCTGACAAAATTAGTTAGCTGTTCAAAATACTCCTTGTCAAATTCCGGTTGTAAAACCTGTTTCCACGACGATTCGATCTTTACGTCCATAGTAATTGTTGATTAGTAATTGGTCGATTGTACTTTGCTTTTAATGGCCTTTTTTAGTTGGCTGAGTGCTTGTTCCATAGTTCTTCGTGGGCAAGCTACGTTCATGCGCAAATGATATTCACCACCGGGACCAAAAACAGTTCCTTTGTTCAGTCCAAGGCCAGCTTCAAGCGAGAAGAATTTATGGAGTTCATCGGTATCCATGCCAAGTGCTTTGCAATCGAGCCAAACAAGGAACGATGCTTCGGGAATCATAGGAATTATTTGTGGAATTTCATTTTTCAGGAAATTCTTTAAATAGTCAATGTTTCCCTGCACGTATTCGAGCATTTGTTTTCTCCATTCTTCGCCCTCTTCGTAACATGCTACGGTAGCTACATATGAAAAAATATTTCCGGCGTTCATCTCTGAAGCTTCCAAATATCCCGCAAATTGTTTCCTGAGATTTGCGTTTGGGATAATGTAAGACGAACTAATTAGTCCGGGCATATTGAATACTTTGCTCGGAGCCATAAACGTTACCGTGTTTTCTTTAGTCCATTCGGAAATGGTTGCAAACGGAGTGTGTGGCGTTTGATTGGGAAGAACCATGTCGGCATGCACTTCGTCGGAAACAACCGTGATTTGATGTTTTTCGCAAATAGCTGCAAGTTGTTGAAGTTCTTCTTTTGTCCATACTCTGCCTCCCGGGTTGTGAGGATTGCAAAAAATAAAAAGCTTTGTTTTGTCCGTTATTTTGTTTTCAAAATCAGCCAGATCCATCTTGAAAATACCTTCATCTTCAACTAATTGGTTGTAGATTAATTTTCGGTTATTATTTTCAATAACATGAAAAAAAGGATAGTAAACCGGTGGCTGAACAATGATTTCGTCCTGCACTTCGGTAAGACATTGAACTGCAAATGCAAGTCCGGGAACAATGCCGGGCAAAAAGCCAACCCATTCTTTTTTTACTTCCCAATTGTGATGATCTAAAATCCATTTGGTAAGTAAATCGTAGAAATTTTTTGGCGTGACGGTATAGCCCAAAATAGGATGCTCAAGGCGTTTTTTTATCGCGTCTAAAATAAAATCGGGCGTGCGGAAATCCATATCGGCCACCCACATAGGGATTACATCTTCTGTTCCAAATAAAGCTTTACAACGCTCAACTTTGACTGCGTTAGTGCCTTTACGCTCAATTATTTCGTCGAAATTATATTTCATTGTCTGTGTTTTATTTTCTGTTGTTTGTTTTTGAAGAGTTATTTCGATAATATCTCTTCTATCGGTTTTCCGATATTGGCGTTAGGCATCGGGATATTCAAAATTCTCGACAAAGTAGGAGCGATGTCGGTCGTTTGATACGAAGTAACCACTTTCTGAGGTTTTATTTCCCAACCATAAAAATATAATGGCGTGTACGATACGATGGCATTCGACTCGCCAACAGGATTGTTTTTGTCGTCCACTTCAATCCAGCCTGGCAGTAATGTAAATATTATATCTCCCATGCTGTTTTTGTGAGTTGAATTTCGTAGTCGTGTCATTTCTGAATTAGAATTAGCTCCCATATTCAGAATTTGGATGGTAGGAAAAGCAGACTGAATGCCTTCAAATTCGAGCATGAAAGTTGAAATGTTTTGAGTCATTTCGTTGAAATTAATCTTTTTCTCCTCTATTTTTCTTTTGTTGAGAAATATATTTTTTCCGTAATAACCATCAATCCAGCGTTCCTGACCATAAATAGCCATTAAATAAGTGTTGAGTAAAGCCATGGAGCGACGCGCATTGAAATATCCAGCCGGAATTTTATTTTCGCCCAGTTCGCGTGGTGAATGTACGCCTGTTTGGTTTGAGAATAAAAAGATAAGCGTTTTGTCGAGTCCAACATTTACATCAACTTTTTGTAACAGAGTTTGCAGGTCCTTATCCAACCGGAAATACATATCTTCTTTTTCTGCAGATTGCAATGCTGAAGTCTTTTCGTTGGGCGTCCTTACGGTGTATTGCAACATGAGCATATCAGGATAAATGTCTTTTCCCAATTGTTCTTCCGTTAGAATTTTTATCCCAAGGTTGGTAACCAATTCATTTGCTGATGGCGTATTTTTTAAAATTGAAACAGGCGAATTTTTAGACTTTTTGCTTGTCGGATCATAATGAAATCCTGCTTTTTTATCTTCTTTGCTGGCTTTGTTGAAGTAAGTGTTGATATTGAAAAGTGGTTCCCAAGCTGCATTTGAAAGTGTTTGGAAGGTTCCGTTTACATTCATTTCATCCGCCCAGCGTGAAAGTCCATCAGTGTAATAGCCGGTGGTCACCCATTTCATGTTTTCGTCGTCGATCCAAGCTACGCTTTTTGCAGTGTGTCCGCCCAGCATGATTGCCTCTTCGGCATTGATTGCTACCGAATAACTTTTAGATTTGCCAGGGTTTGTAAGCATTAATTCATCGTTGACAGTGCTTGAAAGCAGGTTGTGAGCAGAATAACTCAATTTTGTTCCAATTCCAACCTGATTGTTGTCGAGCAAAATAGATTGAATTTCGCTGGCATTTTTGCTGTAAAAATGATCACCTGCCACTCCGGTATAGTA
>QKGU01000162.1 GCA_003250325.1 Paludibacter sp. | reverse complement strand
GACTGTAATTTGAAATAAAACCCATCTACCCAACCAGAAAGCTGGTCGCCAAAACCTGGGAGAAAATAGATTACAGGGTATTTTTTTGATCCGGTATCATAAGATGGAGGTAAGTAGACCGCAATTTCCTGCTGAGGCGAATCTCCAAGTTTATTATTGGCCAGTGCTTCTGAAATGATGATTTCGTTTTTGACAGTTCCTGATTGTGAGTATGTTTGAATGATTGCAAGTAAAAACATGGTAATTAATAGATAGATAGTTCTCATAATATTTGATTTTCGTTGACAATGATAACAACATTTCTTTCTTTTAACTTAAGCTGTTCATGTTTCGTCCAGCCCATTTTATTATAAAACTGCTCATTTGTTTCTGTAAACAGATATATTGTATCAATCCCTAAGCTTTTGAAATGATTGTATTTACATTTCAATCATAACGGAAATAGCACATAGTCTTTTTTCATTGAGGTTGCCGATAGAAATCGTTCAATGAATTTGTATAAATACAGTAGTCAATTGTACCGATTTTCTGAAAAATTGTCGGATTTTTCTCCCCTAGAGGGACAAGCATTAGTTTTCTTTTCCCATTAACTATATTAGGTTCAAATCCCGTACCTTGCCTATTATCAAAAGATATATCAAAATAGAACAGATATGGATAAATCCATCCAATGTAATTTTGTTTTGACGTTTTTGATGCTGTTCTAATTTCAAGTTCTGCATAATTTTCGGAAATTGCTTTTTGAAATTCGACAGCATTAAGTGGAACGCCATTCAAAACAGGCATAACGTCCCATTGAGCGTCGAGTAAAACCCACTTTTCCAAGTCGTTCAAAAACACCTCTAATAAAACATGACCTGCCCCGTACTGTAACGTCTCAACATCTTTTGTTTTGAGGGCTAAAGTCCTTGCTCTAAGTCCAATTGCATTCAGGCAAGCAGTAGCCACTATTCCATATTCAACACATCTAAAACTCTTTCCTTCTTTAGCTTCTTCAAGAATAGAAATAGCATCTCTTTTTTCAGGTTGATTATTTCCGTTATGTTGCCACTGAACATGAACCCAATCGATTATGTTTTGAACTCTTTCTGTATCAGTCTTGGCGTCTTCAATTAAACTATCTATCGGAAATTTTGAACGAAGTAATTTTAGATATTCATTATTGACGTTTAGTTCATACCAAAAATTCAGATTTGTGTCTTTTAACGTCTTATCAAATTGTAATGTATTAAAATTAGGAGATATCCCTTTTACAACAATTAAAGTCTGTTGCGTATCATTGAAGGCAACATAAAATTTACAAATCCGCTCTGGTGAAAGATTAAAAGTTATGCTATCAAGGTCAGTGTAAAAAGTAACTGTCATGCTGTCGGAATAACAATTCAGGAATAAACTGTCAAGTTCAGACTGAGGAGAAAAAATCCAACTACTTTTTACCCTTTCATCTCCTATCCGACAATATGTTTGATCAGATTCTGCTTTGATTTGTGGAAGCCCCTCATATGTGGACTGATTGTTGTTCCCTGTTTTTATCTTGCAACTTCCTAATAGCAACATTGTTGCTATTGGGAATATTAATAACATCTTCATTTCTATTTCATTACACCCGAACATACTTGTTACCATTATCTTGCTGACTTATTCTGTTTTCAACTTATTTTCAATCCACATGCCCATTTCTTTTGAAATATTTTCTTCAACTAAAGCCAGAAATACAGCGGTTGTATTAACTTTCTTAGTTGCTAAAGTCTTTAAAAAGTCCATGAATTTTTCAGTTCCTATTTTTTGTTCCATATCGTAGAGAATAACAGCTCCTTTTTTATAAAAAATTGTATAGGCCTGAGGACTATTGCGGTCAGCTCCCCATATTGGAGGTGTGTTCATCGAATTTTTTCGATATCCTTCTATTCGTTTCGCAAAAAGTTCAATTCCGTATCTTTCCTTTAAATAAATAAGTTTACTGTATTCAGCGAACGCTTCATTCAACCAGTCTTCCCATGTTTGTGGATTGGCGGCAGACCACCAAAAGTGAGCGATTTCATGCCCTATTATACCACTTGTATTTAGGTTAAACTCGCTCGTAGTGATTGACACAAAATTTTTTCTGGAATAACCACCAGGCTTATCAAATGGAGCGATCACAATTTTCAGATAAGTACTGTCCTTTTTGCCGAATAGCGTCTGGTACATATTGAGTGCGAAACTACATTCCGAAAGAACCGAATCTGCGTCCTGTTCCGAAAGTTCACTATAATCTGTTTCAATAAACACATCTCCTTCTTTTAATAGCTTTGATTTCAAATTGTTTGAGGCAATAACTACAATATCAAATGCTCCCCATTCTTGCACCATCTCCCAATAATCATTTTTTTTCGCAACCACACCGGAGCCAGTTATTTTCAAATTATCGTCAACCCATACTTTCAATCTGGATGTATGATTGCTACTATTTATACTTACCGGGAACCATGCACAATAAAAGTTAAGCTCAATCCACTTTTCAGAAAATGAGTTAGCCCAACCATTTAATTCATGCATATCACAAGCATAATCAATTTGTATCGATTTTTTATCCTGAGTTTTTTCAGGTTTGTAAATTATTAAGTTTCTCCCGTTGGGGATATACATAATCGGTGATGGAGATATGGTGTCAAATTGGTAATTAACAACGTCTTCATTCATAACTATTTTATGGATAGTTGAGTTTTTCCATAACACAAGCGATATTGAATCTTTACCATCAAAATCAATATCAACGATGCCGCTCACATGAATTTGTTTTGTTACCACTTCGATTTTGACATCAAAATCATAAGATTTAACTTCCTGTCCTTTAACATTGACGATAAAAAGGATCAAGAAAAGGAAAAAGATGAGTGTTTTCATAAATTTCAAATTTGTTTCTTAATTGTTTTCGATGACTGAATATTTATAGAACCGTTACAGGTTTATACGCTATTGTTGAGTTTCAAATGGAGGATTCTATTCAAGTCCTTTACTGTTGATGTCAACAATGAAAGCACCCTCATCAAAAAGGTTTGTCGATTTTTAAAGTAATCGGATATTCTCCAAACCTTTATTATTTTCATACGATCGTCAATTTTCAGGATATCTTCTGCATTCTCCAATCCCCAGCGAAATTTAGTGCCTTTCGTAATTTCCTTTCCTACCAAAAATTTGTGAAGAACAGTAAACAATATTTCCCCTTGAGGGATTCTTTCAACCAGTTGGTCAAATATTTCTTTGATATCACTTTCTTCGAAATACCCCAAAAGTCCTTCGGCAATGATGAGTACCTTTTCATTTGTCTTAACATCAACATCATCAATCCAAGAAAAATCGGTAATCGATTTTGAGATGAACTTTATCCTATCCGTTTCATCAAAGAATTTTCTTCGCAATTCAATTACATCCGGAAAATCAATATCGAACCATTTTAAAAGCTTGTTATCAACCCTGCAAATTCTGGTATCAAGGCCGCATCCAAGGTTAATAATCTTGCAATTTGGATTTTGCTCTATAAACTGTCTTACTTCACTATCAAGTATCCATGTTCGAGTAATCGCCGCATGGTAGGATCGCTTTTGCAAATAGGGTTTTGTATCAAAATCGATATTTTCGAGAATCTCAACAGCCTTTTGATCAACAATAACCGGGTTCTTTCGCTTTGTTTCAACGGCCTTCGGACATAATGGAACAAACAAAGTTATCGATACCGATTTTTCATCTATTAAAACCGAATGCTTCTTTTCAGACATATTTAAATTCATTATTTTTCATCAGAAGATAATTTGTTTTTTATTGCCTGATGGAACTCACATGTTGCTGAGGATTATCTTCATTGGTGTTTGTGTTCGCAGGCAACATGCTCGTTTCATCTAAACCCACAAAATGTAAGCGCATTTTTAACTTACAAGCCTCATTTCAAATATTTATTGAAGAAGGAAATAACTTCTGCCAGATTTTCTTTTGTGTTAAACTGGGCCCCGCCATGTCCCGCCCCCTCCAACAGGGAGATTGTTACTTTATCATCGCCTATTACCG
>QKGU01000039.1 GCA_003250325.1 Paludibacter sp. | reverse complement strand
TATCTTTCTTCTTTGATAGCATAATATATTTGCAAGATTTATGCATCAAATATACTAAAACTTGCAGATACACACAATACTTTTAAGATTTATTTTACTGGTAATCTTATGTTTATGGGCTTTTTAAGGGTCGACTATTTATTCCTGTAAAGTATAAATCTAAAATCGATAAAGGGAGAACCGAAGTGTTTGAAAATCAGAATTCAACAAAATAGGCGATAAATCCTAAAATGATTAGAATTACTCCGGTGATGCTTTTTGCATGATGTTCCAAAAAGTTGGAGTTGAAACGGTTGATTCCCTTAAGACCTAAATGAACGAGCAGAAGCATAAATAGCAGCGTCATAACAAGATAGACCGCAGAAACCACAATAATACCCGGCCATCCATAATTCGCTGCCTGAAAATAGAAAACTTCGATTTCGAGGCATGGAGTCAGAAACATTGCCAGACCCAACGAGGTGATAATGGCAGTTTTAGAACGTTTGTTCTTTATTCTTTCTTCCTCAATATCAAAATGGTGATGATGTTTTGAAGTTCTGAAATCTAGGATTAGAAAAATAATTCCCATCCCCAAAAGAATAGTCGGAGCAGCAAGAGATGTAATTTCACTGTAACTTTCGGAAAGTTTGATACCGACAAAGCCAACAATAATACCAATGATTATAGTACTCAGCATGTGGGAAAACCCGGTAACGAATGTTGCAAAAAAAGTTTCTCTTTTGGTCCAGTTTTCAGCTTTTGAAATGGCTATCAGAGGTATCCAGTGATGAGGAATCAGCGCATGAATTAAACTTAAAAGTAAACTTCCTAAAAATATTTGCCACATTGTTATTTTGTTTTGGTTGGTTGCTAAAGGAGTAATTGATAATTTTTTGTCGTCGAAGCTTAAAACAACGATAATCGCTTATTGTTTTCTCAAGTTGAGGATTTATACTAATAATTTTACAAAAGTTTTGTCCGTTATTTTCTTATTAAGCAAATCGGTGTTATTCCATTGTAACAAATGAGTTTTATGATTTAATTCTATTGTCGAATCGTTTTTGGTCAGCAGAGCTGGTAAATAAGTGCATGAACCGATGATTTCGCTCATTGAAAATTGTTTCAAACTGTTGGACAATCGATTTATTTTAGAATTGATTAATTCATAGCTATTGTTGCCAAAGTCCAGTAATAAAGCCTTCACTGACGGGTTTATCTCTAAATTCTCATACTCTTCCGATAAATCGAAATAATGATATTTTTTTTTGATTTCGATCAGTTCTTCGTTTGAAAGAAATTGTTTAACTGAAACAATCTCAGAAGAAATAATTCCATCGAAAAACTGAGTTTGTGAAGGCTCAGAATTGTTTTCGTCAAGATGAAAAACATTCGATATTTTGTTCTGATCGTCGAGTTCCACTACGGTTCTTTTTTTCAAGCTATCGGGCGAAATAAAGATCAGATGACTAGTAAACCGTTTCATTATTCAAGCTTTTTCTCTACTTTTTCAATGAGCTTCTTAGATACTTTTTTTATCTTTTTCAAAGAATCAATTTTCGCTTTGTCATTTTCTTTTCTTATCACCGGATTTGCTTTCAGCACGACTTTTCGCAAGCTGTCCTGCATATTCGATTGATATTGACGTATCAGCGTTATACTATCGGTAAAAGCGTTGAATTTACCTTTGTAAGCTTTACTGCCCAATAACTCTCCCGAAATCGATTTAATTTCTAATTTTCTTTTTGCAGGGAATTGGATGGTGTAACGGCGTAACAAACTGTCGTTATATGTCTTTTGTATCAAACTGTCAACTCTTCCGTTCTTATAATTTATCTGTAATCTGATATATTGATTGTCACACGAATCTTCAGGCGCAATTCGTTGTAAGAATTTGAGAATGTATATATCGCCATACAAAAATCCTATATTCGTTATTTCGAAGTTAATTTTGTTGCGGGTAGAATCTTTTGTAAATTCGTATTTCGTTGCTTTATTCCAGATGTTTGTTTTTACTTTAAAGAATTCGATAGAATCAATCGGGTGATATTTTCCTTTTTTTACATCTTCGTCCAGCTGATTAAGCTGTTCGTAAACCGTTTCGTAAATTTTTTCGAATTTTTTTGGATTCTTACTATACCAAATCAGGGAAGAATCGAAGTCTGCCTGAGTCGTATTGTATTTGTCAAGAATGGATTTATAGTATCTTTCTTTTTCGTCACCTGAATTATAGTAGATATTTTTTGCCACGAACGAACCATCCAACTTGTGCATTTCGAATAAAATGTTTGTCATATCATTTTTATTCAAAACACCTTTCGGACGACCATCGCACGAAAAAAAAGTCAGAGTTAAAACGCCTGCGAAAATGAAAAACAGTATTTTACTTTGAAGGCTCTTCATTTGTTTCCTTTTTGGATTCGAGGCTATCGTTTAATTCTTTGCGGTAAAAAAGAAGGATAATACCTACGGCAACGCTAATCGCCGAATCGGCAACATTAAAAATGGGACTGAAGAAAATGGTTTCGCCTGCGCTATTTTTGATAAGAGGGAAATAAAGCATGTCGACCACTTTTCCGTGGAATAGCGAAGCATAACCGCCACCATCGGGCAGGAATGTAGCTATCGGACCCATAAATTCGCTGGCGCTAAAAATGATGCCATAGAAAACGGAATCGATGATATTGCCGGCAGCTCCCGCCAAAACAAGCGCAATAGTGAGGATATAACCCGGACGTGCGCCTTTTTTTACCAAAACATGAATATAATAGGCGAGGGCGCATACTGCAACTATACGGAAAAGTGTAAGGAACAATTTACCGATAATTTCCATACCGAAAGCCATTCCATTGTTCTCGATGAAATAGATTTTAAACCAGCTAAAAACGTCTACATGTTCTCCCAATCCAAAATTTAACTTAACGTAAATTTTTGAAGCCTGATCGATAAGCAACACAAGAAAAATAAGCAGGATCGATTTTTTTGTTATTGACATTGACGGTAATTTGCTAGAATTTGATTGAGTTTGTTTTACAGGAATTTATAAAAAACAAATTCGGCAAAAGGCATTCTCATCCCATTGCCGAATCGAATATCATTCGTATGCTTATTTTTTATCGTTTTTTGCTTCGATACTTAAAGTCGCATGAGGAACAGCGCGTAAACGTTCAGCAGGAATCAGTTTTCCTGTTTCGCGGCAAATTCCGTACGTTTTGTTTTCAATACGAATCAAAGCCGATTGCAAATGCTGGATAAATTTCATCTGACGTTGTGCCAAACGGCCGGATTCTTCTTTCGAAAGGGTTGCAGCGCCTTCTTCCAAAACCTTAAATGTAGGAGATGTATCGGTTACATCATTTCCGTCCAAATTGGTTATGCCGTTGCGCAACTCTTCATATTCTTTCTGTGCTTTTTCAAGCTTCTCGGTAATAAGTTTTCTGAACTCCTCCAATTCAGCATCCGAGTATCTGGTTTTTTCTGCCATAGCCATAAATTTTAAACGGTTTTTCTGGTTGCTTTTCAGTTTCTAAACCTGCTTTAGTCAAGTTTTATAATGCCTGCGAAAATAGCGAAATTGTTTCAGTTAAACAATAATTTTTGCAATAATATTTAAGCATTCTATAAAGTAACTTAAAGCCTTTTCGGTATAAAAACCTGTAAAATTGAGAAAATATGTGTTTTTGTATGTTATTATATTGAAAATTATAAAATTACACCTTTTTTACAGCCACTTTTACGGTATAATCATCCATTTCAAGTTCTGTGAAATCAATGATGTTATCAGATAACAAAATTGAGTTCGCTAAGGTTTGTGAGGCGATATAATCTGCAAATTCATTTACTGCATCCTTAATTTCCTCTCTCGATTCAATTTCTACGACGATTTTATCTACTAGTTAACCAATTCGCGTGCGATACCTTCACGAAGCAACGAATCTGTAACTGTAATGTCTAGTGCTACAGTCAGTTTCCCCTCATTAGCTACTAACCAACCTGGCATATCTTCGGTAATGATTTCAACGTCTTCAGTAGTCAATTCTACAGCTCCCGATGGTAACGAAAGAACATATACTCCATTACGCTCAATTTCTGAAATCTCATGTTTGCCAAATGAATTCATTGCCTGAGCAATCTCTTTCATTTGCTTGCCGTATTTCTTTCCTAACGTTTTGAAGTTCGGTTTTATTTTCTTTACCAGATTTTCAACGTCATTCTCTGCCGGAATAATTTCCAGTTCTTTTACGTTTACTTCCGCTTTTATCAAATCAGCAATGTAGTTTAACTGATCGAAAGTAGCACTGTCGGGTGCCGGAACAACAGCTTTTGACAACGGCTGGCGCACTTTTTTGTCCGCTTTTCGGCGTAAAGCCAAAATCATAGATGAAGTTTGCTGAGCAAGCTGCATACATTCTTCCAGATCTTTTCGTCGTATGTTGGGAAATCAGCCAGGTGAACCGATTCGTTTTTATCTTTTTCAGTGGCTTTATTCAGGTCGAGGAACAATTGGTCGGCAAAGAATGGAGCCAATGGAGCCATCAATCTTGAAACGGTTTCCAAACAAGTGTAAAGTGTTTGATAAGCAGATATTTTATCGGTATCGTAGTCACCTCCCCAATAGCGTTTACGGTTCAAACGAACATACCAGTTGCTGAGATTTTCTCCAACAAAATCGGAAATAGCGCGTCCGGCACGTGTTGGTTCGTATGTTTCGTAATATTCTGTAACGTCTTTTACCAAGGTATTCAACAGTGAAATGATCCAGCGATCAATTTCCGGACGATTTTCCATTGGAATTTCGGCTTCAGC
>QKGU01000323.1 GCA_003250325.1 Paludibacter sp. | reverse complement strand
AACTTCAAAAGGATGATGAATAAATGGAAATCATCTTTTTGGCTCGAATTTAAAATACAAATTGTTGACTTGATAAAAGCTATGTTTTACCAAATCAACAATAATATAATACGAAAATGGGCTTTTTAAGGCTCGACTATTTATCGCGCAAAGACGCAAAGCAACATATTCTATTGAATCAGCACTTTGCAACCTTGCGTCTTTGCGTGATAATAATTTTTCCTAAAATACTATTCTTTTCTATAATAATAGCGTAATCATTTCACTCAGTTTCTCTAAAAACTCGACATCTGTTTCGTCCAAAACATCGTATCGTTCGCTGTCGACATCCAATACCCCAACGACCTGACGGCTTTTATCAAAAACAGGAACTACTATCTCAGAAACCGAACTACTACTGCAAGCAATATGTCCCGGAAATTTCTCAACATCAGGAACAAGAATACTCTGCGCAGTTTCCCATGCTGTTCCGCAAACTCCTTTCCCTATTTTTATTCTAGTGCAGGCAATAGGACCCTGAAACGGACCGAGAACCAACTCATTATTTCTCACCCAATAAAATCCAACCCACCACCAGCCAAAAGCTTCCTTCAAGGCAGCAGAGATATTTGCAAGATTTGCAATCAAATTTGGTTCACCGGTTATTAAAGCTTCAATTTGAGGAAGTAACGATTCGTATTTTTCTCTTTTTCCGGCATCAATTGGAATGAACAACTCTTCTGACATGCTAATTTCTTTTTTCTGACAAAGTTAATGATAAAACGCAGAATAAAACAAATCCATAATAAATCAATTCTTACTTCAGAGGCTCTTATATGAATCAGACAGCATAAACCATTAAATATAATTTAACCATTAGATCCATTTATCGAAAAACAATAAAAAATATTTGTTAAATTAAAAAATATTGCGTTCCTTTGCCAACTCCATAAATATTCATTTTATTATCCAAAATTGTAATTGATTAGATATAAAAATTATGAAAACAAATCTTTTTAGATTTCTTGTCGTAAGCATTCTGTTGTCACTTACTTATAGTTTAAGTGCACAACCTTTGCCCATCGACCCCAAAATTCGTTATGGTAAACTTGATAACGGATTAACGTACTACATTAGAGCAAACAAAGAGCCTAAAGAACGTGCCGAATTTTATATCGCACAAAACGTGGGTGCGATTCTGGAAAATGACAATCAGAACGGATTAGCTCACTTTTTGGAACACATGGCGTTCAATGGTACAGAACATTATCCTGACAAGGGAATTATCAATTTCTTAGAAAAAATAGGTGTGAAATTCGGTGAAAACATTAATGCATATACTTCACTGGACGAAACAGTTTACAATCTTTCGAATGTTCCAACCATGAGAGAAGGTGTCATCGACAGTGCGTTGCTCGTATTACACGATTGGTCAGGTTCTTTGTCGTTGTTGGGAAGTGAAATCGATGCCGAAAGAGGCGTTATTCGTGAAGAATGGCGTCAGGGAGCTGGAGCTGATCGTCGTATGTGGAAAGAATCGAACATCCAAAAATATGCCGGTTCTCAATATGCAAAACGCGATGTGATTGGCGATACAGCCATTATCAACAATTTCGCCTTCCAAACCATTCGAGATTATTATAAAAAATGGTACGGACCCGATTTACAAGCTATTTTAGTAGTGGGTGATGTTGATGTTGATAAAGTTGAAGCGAAAATTAAAGAATTATTTAGCCCAATTCCTAAAAGACAAAATTTCGGGGAAAGACCAATTTATCCGATCCTGAACAATAAAGAACCGATAGTGGCTATAGTAACTGATCCTGAAGCTCGCATGACCCGCATCGAACTGGAATACAAACACGATGTTTTGCCAACTCAGGTAAAAGAATCAATACATGGTTATGCATTCGGCATTATTAATTCATTGATATCAAAAATGATAGGCGAACGATTCGATGAAATTACCCAACAGGCAGATGCGCCTTTCGTTGGAGCTTATGCCGGATATGGAGAACTGGTAAAGTCGAAAGATGCATTCCAGCTGCTTGCCATTCCTAAAGAAGGAAAGGAAATGGATGGACTTAACGCATTATTGCTGGAAGCAGAAAAAATTAAACGATTTGGTTTTACTAACTCAGAGCTTGAACGTGCCAAAACAGATTTTCTGAAAGGAATTGAAAAAGCATATAATGAACGTGATAATCAGAAGAACAGGGATTTGGTACGCGAGTATGTAAGAAACTATCTGACACAAGAACCAATTCCGGGAATTGAATGGGAATACAACACTACCAAAATGATGATTCCACAATTAAAACTCGACATGGTCAATCAGATTGCTAAATCATACGTTACCGATACCAACCTGATTGTTTCCATTATGGCTCCGGAAAAACCGGAAGTAAAGATTCCTTCGAAAGATCAGATTCTGGCCGCAGTAGATAATTCGAAAAAAGCAGAACTGACTGCAAAAGCAGAAGAAAATCTGAACAAACCATTGATAGAAAAAGCACCTAAAGCAGGAAAAATAAAAAAAGTTAGCACAAACAAATCATTAGGCACTACAGAATGGACATTAAGCAATGGCGTGAAAGTGGTATTCAAACCTACTACATTCAAAAAAGATGAAATTCTGATGAACGCTTTCAGCGAAGGTGGCTTGTCGAAGGTAAAAGATGTTACAGATCTGCCATCTGCTACTTTGGCTGCTTCAATCGTAAGCAATAACGGATTGGGACAATACTCATTAATTGATCTGAATAAAATTCTGACAGGAAAAATTGCCTCAGTAGAGCCTTCAATTGGCAATTACGACGAAGGATTTACCGGTAATTCTTCTGTTTCCGATTTCGAAACCATGCTTCAGTTGATTTATTTGAACTTCACAGCCATACGCAAAGACAACAACGCTTTTGACGCCATGATGAATGGCTACAAAGCCAGCCTTGCCAATAGTGCCAGCGATCCTCGTAAAGCATTCAGTGACTCTGTGACTATGACTTATTACAACCATAGTCTACGCACTGTATTGATGAATCTAGAAACACTGGAAAAAGTAAATCAGGAAAAAGCAATTGCTATTTTCAGAGAGAGATTTGCAGTTCCAGCCGATTTCACTTTCACTTTTACCGGAAATATAGATCCAACAAACGACACCATAAAAAATCAAATCTGCACTTATCTTGGCGGTTTGAAATCTAAAAAGGGAGCAGAGAAATTTACCGATGTGAATATCAGAAAACCAAAAGGAAAAGTAGATAATGTTTTCACAAAAGAAATGAAAATAAAGAAAGCTTCCAATTTCATATTATACAGCGCAGCTATGCCATTTAACATGACTAACAGAACATTGCTCACAGCGATTGGTAACATTTTGAATTTGCGTTACCTGGAAAGCATTCGCGAAAAAGAAGGTGGTTCGTATGGTGTAGGCGTTCGTGGGAGCATGAGTAAGACTCCAATCGAAGAAGCAACCCTACTTATGCAATTCGATACCGATCCGTTGAAACAACCGAAATTAATGGGTATTATCCATTCTGAAGTAAAAGAAATTGTTGACAACGGACCGCTTGCAGAAGATCTGCAAAAAGTGAAAGAAAACATGGTGAAAAAATACTCCGAAGATTTGCAGGAAAACCGTTGGTGGTCGAGCGCACTAGAATCGTATTACATGGATAAAATCAATCTTGTAGATGATTATAAAGCCTCTGTAGAAGCTTTAACCTCGGAAGCTATTCAGACTACTTTAAAAAATATTGTAGTACAAGGTAATGTTATAGAAGTGGTAATGACGCCTGCAGAATAATCCCTCCGGTTAAGAAAAAAAAACAAAGGAGGGTGTCCAATAACGACATCCTCCTTTTTGTTCCCTAAAAGTGGGACTCTAGTCAAGTGACCTTTCACAGAACCGACACCACTTCATATCCTACTCTATCTACAGCGGCTTTCATTTCTTCATCGCTGACATTTTTACTTAGTCGAGCCTTAAAAAGCCCATTTTCGTATTATATTATTGTTGATTTGGTAAAACATAGCTTTTATCAAGTCAACAATTTGTATTTTAAATTCGAGCCAAAAAGATGATTTCCATTTATTCATCATCCTTTTGAAGTT